>CALGRQ010000386.1 GCA_937880795.1 uncultured Dyadobacter sp.
CTAAACAAAGTGCTGGCTTTGGATCCAGTTCACTTGTTATACCTAATTTATGAGCATATTCAACAACAGTTTTAGGGGTAACCATCTTCATAATATGAGCACTCACCGTATTGATCGATTTACCGATAGCCTGACGAAGTGAAAGCGAACGATAGCTATATTTATTATCGGAGTTCTTAGGAGACCATCCGCCGGGAACACCATCCGCCGGGCCGAAATAAACAGGTGCATCTGTTACATGATCACAAGGTGTTAAGAAACTTTTATCCAACCCCGCAGCATACACAAAAGGTTTAAAAGTGGACCCAGGCTGGCGTTTCCCCTGCTTCACGTGATCATATTTCAGGTATTTAAAATCAATTCCCCCTACCCAAGCCTTAATATGACCGTTACGAGGGTCCATGGACATCATACCTGCCCGCAAAAATCGCTTATAGTACTTAATGGAATCGATGGGACTCATCGTCATTTCCTTCTCTCCTTCCCATGAAAATACCTTCATCTTGTAAGGCTTACGCATCACTTCCCATGCCTTTTCTTCACCCAAATCCTTTTTTAAGGATAAAAATCGTTGCGACTTCTTGACAGCCTTTTCAATAAAATTAGGCATCTCCTTGCCCGTGTCATCAATCCATGGATTTCTTCCTTTCCAGTGTTCGTCGAAAAGCTTTTGCTGCTGGATCATGTGCTCACGAACCGCCTCTTCCTGGTAGCGTTGCATGCGAGAATCAATGGTGGTATAGATTTTCAGACCACTGGTATACAAGTCTAGGTCCATGTCATGCTCCTCGTTATAGAGCTTCACCCAACTTTTAAGGTAATTCCGCATGGACTCTCTGAAATACGGAGCCAAACCTGTATTATGACTGTCAACCGTAAAATTCAGATTGAGGGGCTGATTTTTATACTGCTCAAACTTTTCTTCCGGTAAATAGTCATATTTGACCATTTGGGCCAGAACCGTATTTCTACGGTTGAGAGTATTGGTTGGAAAGCGCAAGGGGTTATATAAGGTAGGATTTTGAAGCATACCCACCAGAATAGCCGATTCCGGTACGGTCAGATCCCAAGCTTCCTTGTTGAAATAGGTTTTAGCAGCTACCTTAATTCCATAGGTATTGTTACCGAACGATACCGTGTTCAGATACATTTTCAAAATTTCCTGCTTTGTATACTTTCTTTCAAGCACTACGGAAAGAATCCACTCCTTAGTTTTGGAAATTACTGTACGCACGACCGGAATGTATCCCAATACTCCTCTATATTTCTCGGAGCGTGTTTGAAATAAGTTCTTAGCAACCTGCTGGGTAAGTGTACTACCCCCTCCAGAGCTCGAATTACCCGTTACCAGCCCTTTTACCACGCGCAACAAACTACGTGGATCTATACCCGAATGGTTTACAAATCGCGCATCTTCGGTAGCCAACAGGGCTTCCAGCAAATTGGGGGAGATTTGCCCTATTTCAACAGGCGTTCTATTTTCAAAGAAATATTTTCCGAGGGACTTGCCGTCCTCAGATATTAACTCGGAAGCATTCTCGCTTTTCGGGTTCTCTAGGGTTTTAAGATCCGGCATGCCTCCAAACAACCAAAATAGGTTTACGCTGACCGCCACAACATAAAAAACGATCAGTCCCAGGCTTAGTCCAACAAATTTCCACAAACGGATTATGCTTCGACGATATTTTCCTGGCTGTAATTCAATCATATTATAAGGGTATTAATTAGTTAATGACAAAGATATAAGAACGAAACGATACTAACGTTTGCCTGGTGCGAGTGAACTAAGTTCCTGCATCTCTTTCAATCGGGGAAGGTATATACTGTTTGGATACAAGCTCACAAATTCATTAATAGACTGAATATAGGCTTCTTTTCCTCTTATTTTACCAATTAAAAAAACCCTCAGCAAAGCAAATTTATCCTCCAAAGCGCCACCCTTATAAGCGGGCATATTGGTTTCTATATCTTCTAAGGCTTTGGCAAAATTTCCTTCACTATACAATTTAAAGGTGGCATCATACTCCTTCAATTGATCCCCACCTGCTCCATTCCCCTCTTTACCAGGGACCTTGTTAACCAAATGTGCGTAGGTAGAATTCGGGAATTCCGTCAATAATTTATCTTTCCATACAGGCTTACTTTTATCGTCTTCCGCCAGCGTCAAATACATAAGGTAATAGATTTCATCCTTATACGCAGTTTGTCCATATTCCGACAAAACCCGGTTAAAGGTTGCAATTGCTCTTTCATTTTCATGAAGATCGAAGCGGTAAATCTTGCCTAATTTATATAACGCGTCCTCTTTATTTTTTAAGGAAACATTCATCATTTCGAAACTTAGAGGAACATTCTTTTTCAATTCTTCGTGCATGGCAAGCCAGGCTTCACTTCCCCTTTTCATTTCCGTATTTTCTGGAATACCCGTTTTTGCACTGTCTCCCTCCGCTGTTGCATCAGGTATTGCTGCCAACGACCTCATTTGCTTGGTGCTTCTGCGCCAATCATCTTCCAACACCCGGTTCCCCCAAATTCTCTTAAATTCTATTTTGCCTTGATTAATTAAGGATGGATCATATAACTCCCAACGACGTTGACTTCCGTCTATAATAGATGGCCCACCACCAATGGCTGATGCTGGTAACGCAGCAGCAGCTTCACGAGCTCGTTTCTCTTCTTCAAGCCTCGCCTTTTCCTTTGCTTCAATAATATCGTCTATTTTTTTATCCAGATCAGCAGGCTTCAACTCCGCTAATTTTTGCAAACTATCTTCATTATTCACTATGGAATACTCTCTCACGAAGCTATCCAAAGCCCTCTTACGGTCCGATACCAGCCTATATTCCGGTGCATCCTTGGGTAAGATAGTTAACGCGCTATCATAATATGCCTTAGACAAATCAAATTTTTCCAAAGATTCGTAGTTAATCCGAGCCAACTGCAAATATGTATATGCTTTTTGCGTACGATTAGCACCGGAGGTTACTGCTGCGGATTGCTGCAAGTAGCGAACTGCCTCAGGCAAATTCTTACGATGCTCTGCCAATAATCCCATCGTAAAGTAAATCCTGTCTTTCAAGTCATTATTTTTTCTGTCTTTCAGCATCTTTTCAAATCCCACAGAAGACAAGTCCGTCTTGGGATCGAGAAGCACCCTGTTTTGAAGGGAGTTCATAGAAGCGTAAAAGCCCAAATCATAATTGGGCCTATTTTTCATGACACTTTTATAATGCTTGTTGGCCAGTGCATATTGTCCTAAACGATCATACATTTGACCGGCAGCATAATGTATACGAGCTTTTTCAATAGATTTTTTGAGTAATGGAAATGTTTCCTCTAATATAGCAACCGAGGTCAGCAACTCTTCATTACGTTGATGCAGATATGCCTTCGTCAAGTAAAATTCTTTAATATCTGCCTTCGATAAATTTTGCTGACTTAGATATTCTGCAACTCCGAGCGCATTGGAATAATCCTTTTTGGCAACATATGCCTTCATCAAAACAATTAAAGCGGCGTTTTTATCATTCTCATCTTTTCCGTTAGCATATACGTAACGTAGTGCCTCAAGACCATCAGCCCATTGCCCCAGGTACAACCTCGACTTACCTAATATAACATAGCTATTATCCACCCACTTACTGTTCTGGTGCTTTTCCGCCACTACCGATGCCATTTTAATTGCTTTTTCCAGCTGTGGTTTAGCAGGTTGCGCAAGCATAGAGTCCATAGGAATTAATATCGGAATCAGCTGATTGTAATCTTCCTTATAAGCCTTGCGAATTAAAAACTCGGCCTCAGCCAAATCCTGACCGCCAATAAAATATGCATTGTACCTGGCCGAAAAATTATGGGCTCCTACCGCAACAGGGCGCGTGCTATACTGCGAACACGCCGCAAGAATGCCAAAAAGTAGTAGGAAGTAAACAGTTTTCTTAAGACCCAATATTATATTCTCTTGCACGAAAGGTAACTTTAAGGATGATCTGATCTCTTTTAGGGCAAAACTAAAACGCCAATTTTAATAAATCCGTATCGAAGATAATGCCATTTATAAAATTTGAGGCAATTTTGTATCGAAAATCCTACTGCGTACTATGCGTGAAAATAAAAAAGATGCTCCAAACAACCCATCGGTCTCAAAGGCATCCGGTTTTTTAAAATATTCCGGAATGGCCATGCAAATGTTGGGAACCATTCTCGTTTTCACCTATGGCGGTTATAAACTGGACGAATATTTACAAAATCACATCCCGATATGGACCTTAGTTTTATCGCTAACTTCCATAGCAGCCTCACTTTATCTACTCATTAGGGGTATATCCCAAACCGGCAAACGGTAACAACTCTTAAACACATGTTACGTACCACCCTGGCAACAATTATTCTCGGAATTGCATTATTCCTTGCTCGCCACTTTAATTTAGATTCTTGGCTTCACCCATATATATGGTATTTGCTTGCATTCATTTTCGGATTATCATTTCTCTTTCACCGACTGATGGAATTTGGTCTCAGAAACAAACGTGAGAAATTTATCCCATTTTACATTTCTACCATCTTTGCGAAGATATTCCTTAGTCTGACGTTCATTGGCTTTTTTTTATATCAAGGGCTAAGTGATTCATTTCTATTCATTATAAACTTTTTTGTACTCTATTTATTTTACACATGCTTTGAAATATATGGTTTGTATTGTAACTTGCGCCGCGATTGACAAAGCATAGTATTTCAAGCATTTATGTATACGCATTTCAGACTGTTAATAACCACTGCCCTAGTAGCGGCAACCTGCTTTTTTTCTGCTCCGGCAAATGCCGACGAACCTGCTCAAAAGGAGCACAACCAGGTCGCCGAAGGCATCAATAAGGCAGAGCATGAAATTGAACATAATCTGGAAAAAGCAGAGGAAGAGTTCAATGTTGGAAAGATGATCATGCACCACATTGCAGATTCTCACGAATGGGAGTTTACGCATGGTGTTTCCATTCCTTTGCCAATCATTCTTTACTCAGAAGATCGTGGCCTTGAAATATTTTCTTCTTCCAAATTTCACAACGAGCATCATGAGTATAATGGATACCATTTAGTACATGGTGATGCAGAAACCATTGTACCGGTTGATGAATCCCGCGTGGTATACGATTTCTCCATTACAAAAAACGTAGCCTCTATGATGCTTAGCGCAATCATCTTGGTTCTTGTTTTCACAAGCATTGCAAAAGCGTATCAAAAGAATAAGGGCAAGGCTCCAAAGGGTTTTCAGTCTGCTATGGAAGTAATTATTCTTTTCATTCGTGACGATGTGGTTAAACCAAATGTGGGTCCTAAGTACGAGAAATACTTACCATACCTTTTGACTTTATTCTTCTTCTTGTTGCTTAACAACATTTTGGGACTACTCCCAGGTGGCGCAAACTTAACTGGAAATATTGCTGTAACTATGACTTTGGCTGTTCTTACATTTATTGTAACGCACCTAAGAGCAAATAAGCATTATTTCAAGCACTTGGTTAAACCTGATGGTGTTCCAATTCCATTGTTGCTAATTATGATCCCTGTTGAGATTGTAGGTGTTTTCATGAAGCCTTTCTCTCTAATGGTTCGTTTGTTCGCTAACATGACTGCCGGCCACATTATCCTACTAAGTCTTTTTGGTTTGATTTTCATCTTCCAAAGTTTCATGGTGGCGCCTATTATTTCGCTATTCGCTTTGTTCCTTAACTTCATTGAGATTATGGTAGCGTTTATCCAGGCATTTATTTTTACACTTTTATCGTCCATGTATATCGGTAGCGCTATTGAAGAGCATAGCCATGCTGACCATGGACACTGATCAGAATCTCTTTTTTATTAACTATATAATTTAAACAAAAACAATTATGTTGCTTCAAATCTTACTTCAGGCTGCGGAACAAGGTGGTGCTAGTCTTGCTGTTTTCGGTGCTGCTATCGGTGCTGGTCTTGCTGCTATCGGTGCTGGTCTTGGTATCGGTAAAATCGGTTCTAGCGCTGTTGAAGGTATTGCTCGTCAGCCAGAAGCTGCTGGTTCTATCCAAACTGCAATGCTTATCATCGCTGCACTTATTGAAGCGGTTGCATTGTTCGCAGCTGTAATCTGTCTGCTTATTTCTTTCAAGCTTTAATAGAAAGAACTGCACAAAAGCTTTCGAGTTTTTACTTCCTTCATTGTATTAGACATAAAGGATGGCAAACAAAATTTACCGTGGTAGCATTAGGCTACCACGGATTTTAATAACAAAAGAGGTCACTCATTATTCTGGCACTATTTGCCTTATATTTTAACTCCAAAACTATCCTTATACTATGTCATTACTTACTCCAAACCCAGGTCTGATTTTCTGGATGCTGGTAGTATTTTTGCTGGTTGTTTTTATCCTAGCCAAATTTGCCTGGAAACCAATCATCAACGGTTTGAAAGATCGTGAAAATGAAATTCAAGGCGCTTTGGATCTTGCTGAAAGAACAAAGGCTGAAATGGTAAAATTGAAGTCTGATAACGAAAAACTTATCGCTGAGGCTAATGCAGTTCGTGATCGTATTTTGAGAGATGCCAAAGAAGCTGCTGAACGTACCATTGCAGAATCTAAAAATACTGCCTCTGTTGAAGCACAGAAAATTATTGACAGTGCTCGCGAGACAATTCGTACAGAGCAACAGGTAGCTGTTTCAAAAATTCGCAAAGAGGTGGCTACCTTGTCATTGGAAATTGCTGAAAAGGTACTACACCGTGAATTGAAAGATAAAGAATCGCAACAGGCTTTGATCGCTGAATTAGCATCATCTGCTCGTCTGAACTAATTTCTTATATCTTTATGGTCGGTCAGTTAAATCGACCCGATAACTAAAAAATTCCATTACTATGTCTGTTAGTATAGTTGCATCCAGATACGCTAAATCACTGATTGAGCTAGCAAAAGAGAAAAACGTTTTGGAAGCAGTATTTGAGGATATGAAATTGTTCAAGGATACCGCGGATAAAAATCGTGGTTTAATGCTTGCTTTGCAAAATCCTGTAGTGAGACATGAAAAAAAGCTTGCAATCCTTAAATCGCTTTTTGCGGATCGTGTAAATCCTGTTTCTTTTTCTATTTTCACGATCATTACTAAGAAAAACCGTGAGTCGATATTAGACGCGGTGGCAGAAGAATTCATCTTAGCATACAACCAGTTTAAGGGTATTCAGAAAGCAACTGTCGTTTCAAGCGTTGAATTAACCGCTGAACTACGTACTCAACTTAATAATATAGTGGCATCTGCTACTGGCAAAACCATTGAACTTGAAGAAAAAGTTGACGCTAATTTAATTGGTGGATACATTCTTCGCGTGAATGATCGCCAGATTGATGCTTCTCTAAGAAGCAGGCTCAACGAGCTAAAACTTCAACTTGCTGATTAATTTTTTTTATCTGCATAATGTGGAAAGACCCGGCTGCTATGCGGCCGGGTCTTCTTTATTAATGCCTTTTCGATTTTATTATACCTTCAATGCTTTCACATTCTTAAAGCTTGTTTTGATCGCATCAAATACTGGTTCCTTAGCAACATCTTGCTCCACAAAAAAATTGGACAAACCAGCTAATTTACGGGAGGCAAAAATCTTCTTAAAGTCTATTGACCCCGTCCCTACTGCTGCAAATGATTTATCCGACTTGTCCATATCTTTTACATGCCATAGTGGGAAGCGACCAGGATACTGTTTAAACAATTGAAGAGGATCTAAGCCCGCTTTCACCACCCAGTAAAGATCCAGTTCTAACTTCACCAATTTAGGGTCTGTCTTGCCAGCTATATAGTCATAAGGGAGCTCACCATTCAGGTTGAAAAACTCAAAGTCATGATTGTGATAAGCGAATTGAATTCCCGCCTTTTTGGCCGTTTCACCGGCTTTATTGAACAGATCTACATATCGCTTGTAATCATCAATAGACTTTCTTTCGTTATCGGTGAGATACGCACAAACTGCAAATTTTTGCCCTACCTCAGCGGCATCGTCAATGGCACGTTCCCAATCATTGCTCAAAGTACCTTTTGCCTTCTTGTTTTCAACACCCGCTCCGTAGTGACCACTCACTGGTTTTAAATTATACTTTGCCAAAAGTGTTTTAAGCTCCTTTGGGCTTTTACCAAAAAACTTACCATCTCCATAACCAAACAGCTCAACTTCCTTATAACCTATATTGGCTACCTTCCTAAGCGTACCTTCCAAGTCCTTACTGATCTCATCTCTGAGGGTATACAACTGTAACCCAATTTTAGATGGGGCGGGCATAGCAATATCGAACTTTGACAGAAAAGGGGCAGCTAATAATAATCCGCTGGATTTAATAAATGATTTTCTAGAAATCTTATCGTTAATGTTCATTGTATTTAAAATATAGGTTATTAAAATGAAAGCATTTTTTATTTTATGTGAACTACACCCGACTTTGTTACACGATCTCTTAACTCGTCAGAAAGCTGCCACTCATTGGTAAAATAGCCTTCGGCTACTACTTCGGAATGAATTCCCTTAAATAAGAGAACATCTTTGTAACCAGGAAGCTGACGGTAAACTGGCGGTACGAAAGGATATCCCTTTTCCAAAACCCCTTCCCACCATGGTAGTCCGGAATTAACCGCTACATAACG
>CALGRQ010000387.1 GCA_937880795.1 uncultured Dyadobacter sp.
CTCCCAAGGTAGAATCTGCCAAACCAACCCATTGTTTTTTTCTTCCTACCGATAATTCCCAATTCTTATATTTTAAGGCTGCAAATGCCTGAGGTAACAATAAATTGGATGAATTTCCTGTATTCCCCACAGCTTCAACACCCATTCCGAATTTCCAGTGGCTGGTACGGGGTGAATCACCGGAGAGATTCCAATATTTTTGAAAACCCGCTCTTACACTTCCTGCTGGTGATTGCTTTGGAATTATGCCAAACTGGTTTGCATGCATCCAAAAGGGAGTTTGTTTCTTTGTACTACCAAATCCAACCATTTCCATATATGCATAGCTAGAGTCCCGATGACTATGCGCATAAATGGTCTCAAATTGAGAATACCCGACGGAGGGTAATCCTAGTACAATAAATAAAATTAAATAACGGAGGGGATTATACATAGAATTTCGTAAAGGCATACATATGATGGTGTGTGTAGGAAAAAGTAAAAATACTAAGAACTTTATTGTCTACCTTACTTTTTCTAAGTTGCTTTTGTGTTTTAATTAGTTTAAGGCTATGTTTTTCCTTATTGCCAGAACGACGCCATAAGTATTTGGTAATAAAGAACCGAAATCTCCGGAAGCCCCGAGAGATACGGCTGAGCCACCCAGCAGTTTAAAGCGTCGTTGGGCAGAAAGAAATAATGAAGTTTGGTGCTTTACCGAAGAGAACTCAGCAAGATGTGTTCCATAATTCAATGAGTGAGTTCCTTTAAACACCAGGTAAAGGTTAAGCCATGAGGCGGTCATACCGGTATGAAACGCCCAAAGTCTGTTATTATTCGTGAATGTATTGTCTTGTCGCGGTAAGTCATTTGTTGTGTTTTCTTTGGGAGGAATTAATGGGGAACCCATATTATTACCCCGGTAAGACCATCCGTTTTGATACAAATAATGATTGAAATAATTGCCATACTCAAAAATACCAAGCCCGAGTACAGGATTCGCATTGTATTGGTTTTTTGTTCCAATTACCTCGAATACACCTGATAACAAGGCAAAGTAGGTACTCTTGGGATCTAATCTTTTATTTCTTTTGATAGAAAGACCGGTGAGCCCATCTTCAAAGTTGGTAACCCTGAATAGGGACCCCGTTTCGAATATGGTCTGACGATATAGGCCAAGCGTCCAAATATTCTGTTTCCAGGTACCGCCAACATCAATTGTTCCCAAGTGATTGCCAATGACTTTGTAGTCAAGTTTTTGGCCAGATATAGTGTGCCAGTATGCTTTGGCCTTTCCTGGCTTATAGAGCAGGTCGAATTGATTTTCTCCGCCCCAAACCGCCTGGTGATTGAAACCTGTATAGAATTGGAAAACAGAACTTGGTTGACCTAATTTTATATACAACGATTTTTGATGGAAATAGGTACGATCAACATGTTTGATTTTCCCATAGTTAATATCGGAGCCCTGTAATATACCGTCAGAATAGGATGCTTTTAGCGCAACATAGTTATTGGTAAAGCCGAGCGATAGGTATTCGGGGATGGATATTTGAATTTTAGGGAAAGGTCTGGCATTTCCGGACATACTGATTGAACCTGACGTCAGTGTTGAATCAAGTACGAGTCCAGAGCTATACTTCTGTTGTCCTGCCAAAATTTCTACGGGACCTATTTTTCCAGCGAGGTATAAATCAGTGAAAAACACTTTTGCCTGCTGCGAATAGGAAACAATCGCCTCAGCTTTTCCAGACCATTGAAGTGTTCTGGGGTTATTCGGATGGTATCGCTTGTTCAACCCAAATTGCCCCATAGCAAACGAACCATCGATGGGTATTGCGCCATATTGACGAGTGGAAATCCAGTAGGGTGTCTGGTCAGTAGATCCGGAGATGACAATACCGGCGCTAAACTGGATCGTACTGTCCTGTCCGAAAACGATTATCGAAGAAGTAATGAAAAGAATGAGTAAGCAAATGCGCATTGTAAGCTAAGTACGTCGTTTATGACTGCCGTGCATCAAATGGAAGGTACACCTATTTTTTAAAAAATCCACTTTTTCGCCAGCCGATCATAACGGCTGAATTTGAGGTGTATAGTTTGCCAAAATCAGCCGCCAAACTTATACTTAAAAGACTTCTGTTCCAAATGGGAAAAGGCTTTTCGGCACGCAATAAAATCGATGTTTGCTTAAGGGCAGGCTGGAATTCTCTATCGTAAGTCCCAAAATTTTGTGAGTAGGTTCCTTTTAGTAAAATGGTGGCATCGTCCCAGGAAAGTTCTGAGCCAAGATGTATAGCATAAAGACGGTTGTTCGTTGTGAAAGCCGTATTTGTAGGTACTCCTGGACGGTAAGGTTCCTGCGGACCTATCAACGGGCTTCCTAATGAACGTCTTCTGTATGACCAGCCCTGTGCATACACATAGTGATTATAGTAATTGTCGTTACCAAAAACACCTGTAGTAAAGTCAAATTCGTTACCTCCTTGACTTTTCGTATACAAATATTCGAATAACAGCGTATT
>CALGRQ010000388.1 GCA_937880795.1 uncultured Dyadobacter sp.
TATCCAGCTCTTGGAGACGATGAATGAATAGTTAACTCTTTTCGTTAAAAAAAATGGGGTTAAATTTAGCAGGTAGATGAACGAACAAAACACATTTCAATTAAGCCAAAAAGACAAATGCACAATGGAAAATAAAGACACAAACCACAATAGATTTTTCAACCTACTCATAGCTTGGGTAGTCACATTCTGTGTTTTCGGTTTTCATATTGTGCAAGCGCAGAATGCTGTTCAGCAGTATTCCGACAGTTTATTGAATAGTGCCCGCAATGCTCCTACAACAGAACTGAAAATAGAGAGACTTTTAGGGGTCAGCATCTTTTGGAGTGACCGCGATACCGTAAAAGCGTACAAATATCTGGAAGCAGCCCGCCAACAGATGGGAAAATCACCTACGGATTACCAGAAAGGTTTGTATCAGCTATACCATGCCAATATTTTGATGGACTTCAAACCCCAGGAAGCAAAGGCGGAATTTTTGATGGCAGATAGTCTGCTGGCGAGGGACACGACACCTAGCAGCTATAAATACCGGGCAAGATTGTGGAACAATTACGGTGTCGTACTGCAAAAGGAAGATAAGGGTAAGGAGTTTATGAATACCATTTTGACCAAAACGTTACCTTATGCCCGCCTCGCTGGTGATAGTGCGCAGGTCGCTTATCAATTTCAAAATGTGGCTATACAACTTGCAGACGTACAAGACTATGCCGGTGCCGCTGATTATTACCAAAAAGCATTGCATACGTTACGAAACCTATCCGGACAGGCCGAACGTAAACTGGAAATATTTAGTAATAGCGCTAGAAATGCCGTGCTCTTGCGGGATTATGCACAGGCAAAAATACACATAGATAGTGCTCAACGGTTCGTGGAAATTATACCGCACTCCACCTTTATCCCGGCTTTTTATCGTACCAAGCTAATGTATTTCAGACATATAAAGAGTTATCGAAAAGCCCTTCAAAGCTATCACAAAGGAGTTGCCTCTGCTGAACAATTAAATGATCAATATATGCTGATGGATCTCAACTACGAACTTCACCTATTGTACAAAGAACGCGGTAACTATGCTTTAGCCAAACATTACCTCGAACTATCCAACCAGCACCGACCTTATCCCATGCTTAGAAGCATAGCCTTACACCATTATGAAATGGCGCAGTTGGAATACCACTTAAAGAATTACAAATCGGCCTATGAGCAATTGGATACAGTGACAAACCTCATGGACTCGATTTATCAACGGGATTTGGCCACAAAAATTTTAAGCTTAGAAAAGCAATATAAAACTGCTGAAAAGGAGAACCGTATCCTTCGGCTCGAAACAAAAAATAAACAACAGGAGCTGGCCATAGCCAAAAGCCACTGGTGGCAACTGGCCTTAGGTGCGGGACTGGTATTGGCCGCTAGTATCGCCTGTTTCTGGCGAAAAATTGGAACAAAAAACAAAAAATTACTTATACAGAACGATTTGCTACACGAGAAGGAACTTCGGACCGTGCGACAACAAGAGCGACTGAATCAATACGCTGCCATGCTGCAAGGGCAAGAAGCCGAGAGAAGCCGGATGGCCAAAGATCTCCATGATGGCTTGGGTGGTCTATTGGCGGGCGTAAAGCTTAAGTTATCCTCTATTGTTGCAAGAACAAGCGTGGGCAAGCCTGGAGAAAAAAGTGCCATCGACGATGTGGTTCGTCAACTGGACTATTCCGTGGATGAGCTCCGCCGCATAGCCCATGATATGATGCCCGAATCCCTGAGGTTCGGCGGGTTGTCACCTGCGTTGTCGGATCTATGCCAGTATATGGGTACACCTACCGTGCAGGTGGTATTCCAGAATCTGGGTATCAAGGACAATTATTCCGATCAGCTTCGAGTTACGGTGTACCGGGTTGTTCAGGAACTGCTGACAAATGCCATCAAACACGCCGAGGCGACCAAAATAATTGTACAATGCAGTGAAATGGATAATACGCTATTTGTCACCGTAGAAGACAACGGCAAAGGAATGGAAGAAAACAAAAAAAATGGGGGGAATGGATTAGGGTTGGTCAATATTCAGAATAGGGTATCTATTCTAAACGGGGATATCGAAACCATTTCGCAGCCCTGGGAAGGCACAACCGTTAATATTCAAATACCGTTATAATGGAGAAAGAACAGATTAAACTTATTATCGTGGATGACCATCCCGTAGTGTTACAGGGATTTGAGTATATGCTGCTCGATGTAGAGGGCATACAGTTTGTTGGCAAATTTACAGATGCAACGTCTATGCTGGGGTATTTAC
>CALGRQ010000389.1 GCA_937880795.1 uncultured Dyadobacter sp.
AGCGAAATATACATGGTAGCCAACGCTCGTCCTCGATCGTAATCTGAACTTAAATCGACTGTCCAGGCAGAAAGCACCGGTGATAGAATCCCCATGGATATACCAAAGAAAGCCGCTCCTGCCAAAAACATATGTATGGAATCTGCAAAACCGGTTAACACCATGGCAATAATCAATATAGAGCAGCCGGCAATCGTAACGGGAATTCGACCATGTCGATCGGATATTTTTCCTGCCGCCAACCGAATCAATAGCGAAAATAAGGTGAACACCATAAAATACATTCCCCGGTTTTGCAACCCTAAATAGCCGCTAAAATCAGGTGTAAGCGTTGCCACAGCGCCAAATCCAAAATAGGCTAAAAAAGTAATCAACGATGGATGTAATACCTTGGGCTCAAACACATCCCGCCAACCGATCTTAAAAGCATTTAAGGACAAAGGTTCTTTATCTTTCAAAGTCTCTTTCATATTGGCTAAAATGGCAATAGACAATAATGCCAAAAAAGAGGACGTATAGAACAAGCCATTGATAGAAAAATGCTGACTAATCGTGCTTCCGATAGCAGGCCCAAAGGCCGAACCAACGCCCATACACATCCCATGTATACCCATTGCTTCTCCTCTCCTACTTGCCGGTATAATATCCGCCACATAAGCTGCTGTACCCGTTGGTTTAAACCCGGTGGAAAACCCATGCGCCAGGCGCAACAATAAAAAAGGGAGCACAGTTGTGAATACCGGATATAAAAAGCCACATATAAAGCACACAATGGACCCAACGGCCATTACGGGCACCCGGCCGATACGATCGGTTAAGCGACCACTGAACGGTCGCGAAAGCCCGGCGGTAAGCGTAAATAACCCAATGATATACCCCTTGTATTCAGCCCCACCCATGTCCGACAAATAGCCTGGGAGCTCGGGAATGAGCATATTAAAACTCGAAGAAAAAAGAAATGAACTGAGACCGAGTAACCAGAATTGTGTGGTGAAGATACCTTGGGAAGTGGTGCTTTGCATGGTACAAAATTAAGAGATGGCATCGGTTCCCACAAAGTAGAAAAGAAAAAAAGGAAACCACTCAGCGTGGCTTTGCGCGAAATCTTCCCAACTTTGTGAGAAACCATTTCTTTTCTGGTCGTTTAAAAACATGGTACGTATTTTTTATAAAGAGGGGCGATTCATTAAGCGCGAAAACGATATTCGTGAACTGGGCAGGGTAGAAAACCTTGTTTGGGTTGACCTCCAATCGCCCACGGCTGAGGAAGAAGAATGGGTTGAAAATAAGTGCGATATCAGTTTTCAGACGCCCCAGGAAATTGTTGAGATTGAAAGCAGCTCCCGTTTTTTTGAGCAGAATAACACCATTAATGCCAACTCCAACTTTCTAAAAGTGGATCAGAACGGGTACGAAATGTATCCGGTTTCATTCATCCTTACAAAAAAGATTTTATTTACCTATCGACGCGGCGATTCCAAAACATTTGCAGACGCTGTCAAGAAAATGAAGGTAAGCCCGGATACCTTCCAAACCGGGGTAGACCTGATGCTGCTTTTGCTAGAGACTCGTATAGAAGCCGATGCCGATTCGTTGGAGGCTATTTCCAGAGATATATCGTCTATCAGTAAGGATCTAACCCATGAACAAAAAGCCCGTCAGGAAGTCCTGATCCGAATCAGTGGATTGCAGGAAATTACCATGATGCTGCGAGAAACCAGTATCGATAAACAACGGGTATTGTCGGGTATACTACGTAGCCAGTATTTTCCCGAAGACAGAAAGGAGCATTTGCGGATCATCCTAAAAGACATCAGCTCCCTGCTCGAATATACCACCTTCAATTTTGAGCGACTCGAATATCTGCAAAACACCTTTATGGGTTTAATCAATCTTGAACAGAGCCAGGTAATCAAAATTTTTACGGTTGTGACAATCATTTTTATGCCGCCAACACTCATTGCCGGTATTTTTGGTATGAACTACGACCATATCCCTTCTACCAACGAACCTTGGGGTTTTTGGGGCTCTCTACTGCTCATGGTATTTTCGTCGCTGGTCGTACTTTGGTTTTTTAGGAGAAAAAAATGGATTTGAGACGAAGTATTAGCTCTGCTTTGGCCCGTGGGAATATCACTACTTATCCTTCCTTTTGATGTACACGCTAAATCTACCATCGTGAAAAGAAAGCTTATAGTAGGGAATAAATTTGGTGCCTGCTTTGGGATAGTACTTCTCCGGCCTTAGTTTATAATCCATCAATATAAACCCTGCACCCTTCTGGTGTGCCCATTTAGCCATATTGAATGTGGTAAGCCCTTTCTTCTTAAACTGCAACATATAATTTTCATGGGTGAGCAGACGGGGATACTCTTCATATTCGTCGAAGAAAAAGGTAAGTGGTACAAATCCGGTTTTATCATCCGGTATATGCTTTCTCAGTTTTTCATAAGCAACAGGTAAACTACCCATCGTAAAATTGGTATGGATAAGCTGACACATACCCACTACTCCTATCACCAGATATGCACTTAAAACCAGCTGCAACATGCGGTTGGTAAATGGTTCGATCCGATATAGTTCATACACTAGCACGAGCATAAAAGGTATAAACAGGATCATATATAGCGCACTGTTGCTCTTGGTGATCACCCAAAATGATAGAAAAATAAAAAGGGCGTATACCCGTAAGTTTACCGGCAGAAAACGTAGGTGCTTCCTTTGATGCCACACTAGAAAAATAAGCAAAACCGATAAGGCCATTTGCTCAGGAGAGTGCAGAAACATCCGAGGATATGTAAGCATTTGTATCAGTTTGGAGGAAAGCCCAAACGCATTTTGCGTAGCCGGATCTCCGCTAAATTGATAATACCAAATGTTAATACCATTATTGGCAGCGAGTACATCCGCAAAGTATAACAAACTGGTTAACCCTCCTGCTATACCAAACCACGCTGCATTACGATAATCTTTGAGATATACTAACAAACCGAATCCCGCAATCAAATAGATCACTCCATTTAAGTGACATAGAAAGGCGATGCCCGCCAAGACACCTGACAGCACCACTTTCCAGATTCTGGGATTACTGTTTCTTAACAGCAAAAAGGAACCAAAACCCAAGGCCGCCAGCATCATTTCCGGGCGGTTGTGGAAGCTTAATTTAATCAATAAACGATTCGCAAACACCAAAACAAGAATAGCAGGTATTAACCAGGCATTCAGTACGTGCTCGCGGTTCCGTATATAAAACAGCAACTCTGAAATGATAATACAGAAGAAAAGAAATCCCGTTAACTGAAGTACCGGCTGCTCGTAACCAAACAGGAATATTAACCCCGCTCCAAAAATCAAGAATAGTTTATGGCTTACCAAAATTTGGTTTTCCCACCCCAATAGCCCTCTAAAGTATTCGGAACGGATCACGCCATCCTTATAAAACCAGTAAGATTGCTCAGCAAACCAGGCATCATCACCAAAAGGAGCTCGATTTACATACGTAAGGAATGCTAGTCCTACCAGGAAGGACAATATGAGGTATAAGTTTCTTTTCGATAAAGGCAACATCCGGTTCGTAAAACAGCGTGAGGAATACGAAATTAATCTTTACTAAGTTTTCTCTGATTGTCGTTGGTGATTGGATCGGTAAAACCCTATGCCAACGCCCTTTAACAATCCTACATTGCAAGCTCCAGGTAAGTAGTATAGGTTAAATCACCTACCTTTTACATTTTAAGTAATTGCTCTAAATATACGCCTGCTGTCCCCCCCATCAGATAGGTCCCAATCCTATATCTAATATTTAAATCTGCACAAAATTAAGCTTGCCAGCCTGCATGAGCGCGTGAATAACAACCCCAATATACGTTTTGTCCGTCGGATACCTCTTGCAACCCACATTATTTTATGATCCGCCCTTAAAATTATAAACTATATATAAATCAAACACTGATTCCTTAAAACGGTTGAATGTTCTAAATACACTAGCCCTTAACAATGATAAAATGTTTCACCACTTTAGAGCTGATCGAAGCTACATCTCCTTTTAGAATACAGACAAAAACAGACGTTGCATTCCACATTTGTTTTACAAAAATGTATCCGAACAAGGCTTCTTTTTTGATTCCATTCCATTTGGATTGTAAAGCAAAGCGTGTAGATTTGCTTTCCTCCAAAGCAATCCCAACCACCAGGGATATATATCGAACTCAATTTCTGATCTCTAAGTAAATCGATAAACCAATTATGTCACAAGAGCTTACCAAACAAGCAGGAACGGTTGTAGAGCCTTTGCTGGTAGAAGACCCGTTGCGTTTTGTGCTGTTTCCCATCAAACATTCCGATATATGGGAAATGTATAAACGCCATGAAGCATCTTTCTGGACAGCCGAGGAAATAGATCTTTCCCTGGATCTAAAAGACTGGGAAAACCTTAATGACGGAGAGCGCCACTTTATTTCGCACGTGCTGGCATTTTTTGCAGCCTCGGATGGTATCGTGAATGAAAACTTGGCAGTCAATTTCCTGAGCGAGGTACAATATGCCGAAGCAAAATGTTTTTATGGTTTTCAAATTGCTATGGAAAATATCCATTCCGAAACCTATTCACTGCTGATCGACACGTATATCAAGAATCCTGTTGAAAAAGACCGACTTCTGCGCGCCATAGACACGATCCCCTGCGTACAGAAAAAAGCAGAATGGGCTTTAAAATGGATCAACAGTCCGGTTTTCGCAGAACGTATTATAGCATTTGCAGCAGTGGAGGGTATTTTCTTTTCAGGGTCGTTCTGCTCTATATTCTGGCTCAAAAAGCGTGGTTTAATGCCCGGCTTATCCTTCTCCAATGAGCTCATCTCACGCGATGAAGGATTACATTGTGAATTTGCTTGTCTGCTATACACTCGCCACATCGTGAATCAGCTCCCACAGGAGCGTGTCATCGAAATTATGATGGACGCTGTTCGTATTGAGCAGGAATTTGTAACGGAAGCGCTGCCGGTTTCACTCATCGGTATGAATGCCGATTTGATGAATCAATACATCGAATATATTGCCGATTTCTGGCTGGAACGACTAGGCTGCCCTAAACAGTTTAATTCAGCCAATCCATTCGACTTCATGGAACTCATTTCACTTCCCGGCAAAACCAATTTCTTCGAGAAACGGGTGGGAGAATACCAGAAGGCAGGCGTTATGAGCGGCGTTAAAGATAAAGACTCAGGGCATAAACTATCTTTTGACTCTGATTTTTAATCCATATATCAAAAGGAATGCCCGAGACTTATTATATATCGTCTCGGGCATTGTTCATTTCAATAGCTTGTAATTTCGATATTCCCCCACACGAATACCCAGCAAATCTTCAATAGGCTGTATGAGCCTGTCTTTCAATTTCCATTTGGCTTTTTTGGGGTCAAAAGTAAATGGCTGATTAAATGCTTCCAGCCTCTTTCTCATAATGCCCGGGTGAGATCCTGTAAATTTAGCCACCCGATCTACATCGTTATAGTTAAACGCCTTCGGATTGTTGTTCACGGTTGATTGCTCCTGCTTATACATCGAATTGAACGTATAAACCTTTTTATTCTGTACCACATTACTCCGCACACCATTGTAGTGATGCACCACGGCATCTACCTTCTTCACGGCCAGTTTTTCTCCCCGTTCCCCAGCCTCATAAGCCTCAACACTTGTATATTTTCTAAAACCCTGAGAATCCCTATATGAACGAATCACCTTATCGTTCTTAAAAACTCTGATCTCATGTTTGTGAACCCTCCGCGAGGTACGTATGTAATCGTAACTCCCCCAGAAATGCGTAAATGGGAACAATAGTCCATCCACTTCCGGATCTGCGTCATATTGCTTGATGGCGTCCAGGATCAGTGGAAGCGCATCTTCATGAATGACCTCATCGGCCTGTATGTGAAAGGCCCAGTCACCTGTGATATGATCCAAACCGGTATTGGCTTGCTGAGCGAAAACTTTTCCACCTTTACGGTTATTCATATCCCAAACGGTATCTACAATTTTAATTTTTGGAGAACCAATACTGAGAATTGCCTCCCTACTCGAGTCGGTAGAATCACCCAGTACCATGATAAACTCATCACAAATGGGCAGAATGGATTGGATTGCTTCCACAAACGGATAATCGTAATCAATACCATTCCGGACATAGGAAAAACCTGAAATCTTCATTTTTCGCACGTTTTAATAAATGCTCACTTCACACAATAACACTACAATATTACGCCTCAAAACGCAATATACAGAGGCAAACACAGACAAATTCTACTATTGAACCGGCCGATCAAATAGTATTTCTATTTGCTTCCAAATCAGCTCCCCTTCATACCCTTTTCCCATAGCAAATCTTGCCAGTTTTTGCTTAAGTTTAAAATGGTCTGTTTCTGATTTTTCAAGCAATATTTTCTTTTTGGCCAGAAGCTCCTGCAACCCGTTTATATAAGCGGCATCATCAATTTCGCGCATACCACTTTCAATGCTGTAATCGCTCAATCCTCTCCGGTTCAATTCTTGCCTGATTTTCATACGACCCCAGTTTTTGATCCGAAATTTCCCTCCGGCATACGTTTTGGCAAAACGCTCTTCGCTGAGATAATTCATAGATATAAGCTCTGCAATGATTTCATCTGCCTCTTCACCCCAAACATTCCATTTCTTGAGCCGCAGTTTCACCTCATCCTGTGTCCGTTCCTGATAGGCACAATAAGACGCTGCTTTTTGAAGGATAAGGCGATCCATAGTATAATCGGATGTTAATTATTGATAATATGGTGCAAGATTAAGGAAAATATCCATGACGAATAGCTATTTTTGAGAGAAGATAATTCCCCAAATCCAGGCTCAATCCAATAAAAAATGAGTTTACAGAGACGATCTTTTTTAAAATTACTGCCTGCTATACCAGGCCTCTCTTATATTTCTGTACCCGAAGGCACCACGCCCACAGCCCAACTTACCATGCGTTTTATCGTGGCTTCGGATGGTCATTACGGACAACCCGACACCGATTATAAAACCATGCATGCTGATTTTATCGGGTGGATAAACCGTGAAAAAATGCAAAAGGGTGTTGACTTTCTTTTCTTGAATGGAGATTTGATTCACGACGACCCCACACTGCTATATGATCTTAAAACGACACTTTCCAATTTGCGTGTTCCATACTATGTAGGCCGCGGCAACCACGATAAAGCAGGTATAGACGTATGGGAAAGTACCTGGGGCTATAAACCTAACCATAGCTTTGGGAAAGACGAATTTGCCTTTATAGCAGCAGACACTTCCAACGAAAAAGGTGAATACGTTTGTCCGGATGTGGCCTGGTTAAAACAAGAAATTGATAAGTATAGCAATAAGAAAGGCATTTTTGTTTTCCTGCACATCACGCCTCAGAAATGGACCACACACGGCATTGATTGCAAAGAAGTGGTGGAACTACTGGAAAACTCCCCGAAAGTAAAGGCCATTTTTAACGGTCACGATCACGACCAGGATAGCAAAAAGCAAAACGGCAAGAAACCTTATTTCTTCGACGGACACTATGGCGGAAGCTGGGGGACGTCTTATAAGGGTTACCGAGTGGTGGAAATTTATGCGGACGACACCTGGCAAACCTATCAGTACAACCCGACAGCGGCCCCTGTATTGAATTCGTTTACGGGAAAGTAAGAGCTAAATTTTACATAACGGCTATAACGGATAAATCCGAAGTCATATGGCTTCGGATTCATTCGTTTATCGGGATTTTATAGTTAAACCACTTTGATCAAATGGTTTTTCTTTCCTTTCGATATTAACAAAAAGCGATCCTGCAAAAGACTGAATTCCGCCAGCACCTGTTCCGGGGAAGCTACTTTTACTTTATTTACACTGACCGCATTCTGCTGAATCGCACGGCGAGCTTCACCTTTGGATGGATATACTTCCGAACGAGTTACCGTTGAAACCAGATCCAGAACATTCGCGCATTCATCCCATTCCTGACGGCTGATCTCCGTTTGTGGTACCCCGTCGAATATGGTATCAAACTCGTCCAACGCAATACTTTGCAAGGTTTCGAGCGTAGCTTTTCCAAACAGCACTTCCGATGCTTTCAAAACCAGGTCATAGGCCTTCTGTGAATGCACGCGAACGGTTAATTCTTCGGCCAAAGCCTTTTGTAATATTCTTAAATGAGGTGCTTCTGCATGCTGTGCCTCTAATGCTTCGATCTCCTCCTTTGTTCTGAAAGAGTACACCCGAATGTATCTTGGGCAATCCTCATCGCTTTGTCCCAACCAAAACTGATAAAAAGCATATGGCGAGGTTTTTTCAGGATCAAGCCAAATATTCCCTCCTTCGCTTTTACCAAATTTAGAGCCGTCAGACTTGGTTAAAAGTGGCGTTGTCAGGGCATATGCTTTGAAATACCCCTCTTCATCACCCTCTTTTCTGCGAATAATTTCCGTACCCGTGGTAATATTCCCCCACTGATCCGATCCACCCATCTGCAAGCGGATATTTTTATTTTTATATAGATGATAGAAATCGTAGCCCTGCAATAGCTGGTAAGAAAACTCAGTAAAAGAAATTCCCGTTTCCAGACGCTTCTTTACCGAATCCTTAGACATCATATAGTTCACGCTCAAAAACTTACCGGCTTCACGCAGGAACTGCAAAAAGCCCATATCTTTGAACTAGTCATAATTATTAACCATTTCAGCGGAGTTTTCTCCGCAATCGAAATCCAGAAACTGCTCCAATTGCTTACGAATTCCATCCTGGTTAAACTTCAACGTTTCTTCATCCAGAAATGAACGTTCCGATGCTTTAAAAGAAGGGTCTCCGATCATCCCGGTAGCACCTCCCACCAATGCAAACGGCTTATGACCTGCACGCTGAAAATGAACCAAAAGCATGATCGTAGCCAGATTACCAATATGCAATGAAGAGGCCGTTGGGTCAAAACCGATATAACCTGCTGTCATTTCTTTTTTCAGCTGTTCATCTGTTCCCGGCATCATGTCGTGCAACATACCCCGCCAGCGCAATTCTTCAATAAAATCCGTTTTCATCAGTATTCTTGGTTGTCGTTATTTTTTCCAATTCGTAGGCAATGCCGCAAATCGACCGCAAAGGTAAAGGTTATCGTTTCAAATTGGACAAGATGATTAAAATTTGCTCCGGAAACGGGTTGGGATCCGCCATTGCAATGCTGTATATTTATAAGAATAACCTATACATATACCGGAATGATCTCATGCTAAAATCTATTAAAGAAAGAGCGCTCATATACCTGCTCATCGTTTTTGCGCAAACCAATGTCTGGTCGCAAACCACATATTGTAACCCCATGGACATTGATTACAAATACAACTTTGAACAGCTGAATGAAAACATCTCCTACCGGTCGGGAGCTGATCCGGTGATTATCAACCATAAAGGAGAATATTTTATGTTTGTCACCATTCAGGGTGGCTATTGGCATTCAAAAGACATGCTGAATTGGAAATATCTTACCGCCAACCGCTGGCCGTTTGAAGATATGTGCGCCCCGGCTGCTGTTTCTGTTCGTGATACACTATTTCTCTTTCAGTCTACATTCGAGTCGCGCCCAATACTCTATTCCGTTGCCCCTGAAAAAGGAATTTGGGAATTTTACAACCGTTGGACACCACGCTTACCCAAGGATATAGGTCCATGGGATCCGGCAATCTTCCATGATGCCGACACCGACAAATGGTATATGTACTGGGGTTCGTCGAATGTATATCCCATTTTCGGTGCAGAACTGGATCATTCCAAAAAGCTGGCTTTTAAAGGTGATTACAACGCCATGTTCTGGCTCAATCAATACGAACATGGATGGGAACGCTTTGGGCCCAACCACTCCGACCCTTTCAAACCTTTTACAGAAGGTGCCTGGATGACCAAACACAAAGGGAAATATTACCTGCAATATGGCGCGCCTGGGACGGAATATAATGTATATGCCAATGGCACCTATATAGGAGACGATCCACTTGGGCCGTTTACCTATGCACCCTATAACCCCGTTTCCTACAAGCCGGGTGGCTTTGCAACAGGCGCAGGCCATGGAAATACCTTTCAGGACAATTTCGGCAACTATTGGAACACGGGTACTTCGTGGATTGGTCTAAACTGGGCTATGGAGCGAAGAATGGTAAGATACGCAGCGGGATTTGACAAGGACGGTCAGATGTTCGCCAATACCCGGTTCGGCGATTTCCCACATAAAATGACGACAAAGAAATGGGAAGGAAAAGGCGATGAATTGTTTACGGGCTGGATGCTTTTATCCTATAAAAAACCGGCAACTGCCTCATCAACCCTGGATACCATGTCGGCCGTAAAAATAACGGATGAAAACCCCAGAACATTCTGGGCGGCCAATCAAAATAAAACGGGCGAAACTTTAACGATTGACCTGGAAACAGAGCAGGATGTGAAGGCCATTCAGGTCAACTATACCGATTACAAATCGAATATATATGCCAATGACCCGGAGAAAGTATATACGCAATTCAAAATTCTTACTTCCAAAGACGGTAAAAAATGGGAATTGGTGCGTGATTTAACCCAAGAACCAAAAAGGGACAGACCCTGCGCTTATATCGAATTGCCAAAACCCATACGCGCCAGATACGTCCGTTATGAACATGTGTATGTGGCTTCTCCAATATTGGCCATTAGTGAATTCCGGATTTTTGGAAATGGACTTGGGCAAGCTCCTGAAACGCCTAAAACCTTTACCGCTCTGCGACAAAAGGATACCCGTAATGCTGATTTAAAATGGAAGAAAGTAGCCGGTGCGGTGGGATACAATGTTCTATGGGGAATTGCTCCTGATAAACTCTACCAAACCTATCAATTCTGGAACGACGAACCGGATATGTTCGAATTAAGAGCGCTGAATGTAGGTGTACCTTATTACTTCGCTATTGAAGCCTTTAATGAAAATGGCGTTTCACGTATGAGTGAGGTGGTGGGCGTGAAATGAGTTTTTGATTTAATATTTACAGGTTTTCACGCAAAGTTTGGAAGAAAATTTACGCAAGGGCGCGAAGGATGCCTGAACTGCCTGTTGGTAAATCTCCGTTCGGAGCATTAACTAACAGGCATTACCTCATGTCGGGAGCAGAAGCCTGTTCTTCAAACACAATCCCCTCATATACCTTAGAAACCGGCATGGTAAATCTCACCATCATAAAATTCATGACGGATTTCACTTTCTTCCTCCATTTTCAAATACTCTGCAACAGAATATTTTTTCTCTTCAAGTTGTATCGGTCCCATATAATGAGTGTAACGATTGCTATACAAATTACAAGGAGATCAAGTAAATAACAAACAACCGCTAGCACCTAACGCTTACTTCCCCACAGCAAGGATGAATCACCATAGCTTAAAAAACGATAGCCATTGTCCAGCGCTTCCTGATAAATGCGAGTCCAGCTTTCTCCTACCAAAGCAGCTATCAGCAAAACCAGCGTTGAACCCGGTTGATGGAAATTGGTAACCAAGCCTTTGCAAAGTCGGAACTGGTACCCCGGGAAAATAAATATTTCAGTTTCTCCCACTATATGATCCAGTTTGAACTCATCCATATAAGATGCAATGGCTTGCAAAGACGCTGCGGCAGAAGGCAACTCCGACTCTTCAAAAGGATATGGATATAGCTTGCCGATCAGGAAATCTGTGGTTTCTTTCCGAAACAACTTCACGCCATACCAATATAAACTTTCCAAAGAACGCAACGAAGTGGTACCAACAGGTACTATATGGTTCACTTTTTCCAATAATTGGTCAATCACCTCACGGGTAAAAACCACCTGTTCGGAGTGCATTTTATGCTCAGTTACCGAATTGGCTTTAATGGGCTGAAAAGTTCCAGCTCCAACATGCAGTGTAAGAAATGATGATTGGATTCCCTTTTGAGCCAGTTCGCCAAATACCCGCTCCGTAAAATGAAGTCCGGCAGTTGGTGCAGCTACCGCTCCATCCCGATCCGCATATACCGTCTGATAGGTTTGCTTATCCGCCTCTTCGGTATCCCGGTTTAAGTAAGGTGGCAACGGTATTTCCCCCAATGCCTTAACGATATCCAGAAATACAACATCAGTATGCCACGACAGCCTAATTAGATTTTTGTCATAGTCGACATATTCAACCTGAAGTTTTAGAGCTACCCCATCCACCTCAATCAGCGTAGATAAAGTATCCGCCCGTTTCCACCGCTTTTTATTTCCGATCATACATTCCCATACACAGGTGTGTGTAACCAGCATGGCATCATTAATGACCTGCGTAGGTTGTTCGGGATGCAATAGTAAAATTTCAATGGTTGCACCTGTTTCCTTTTGAAAATAGGCACGTGCTGGAATCACCTTTGTATTATTGAAAACCAGTAAGGTATCCGCAGGAAGGTGGTGTGGTAAATCAGTAAATTGATTGTGTTGCAGCTCCCCGTCTTTGTATAGTAACAGCTTGGAACTGTCCCGGGGGTCGAGCGGATATCTTGCAATCCGCTCGTCGGGTAAATCGTATTGGAAGGTTTCTAAACGGATGGACTCCGCCTGCTCCAGCCAGTTAGTTTTCATATTCAAAGAGTCAATATACAACGCGCCTTACAGTCTGTCCTGAGGAACTGGCGGCCATAATAAACGCAAAGGCAACAAAAACACCATCACCAGCAATGCCATTCCTGCGTAATATACCCAGGCAAAGTCAAAGACATCCATTTTGTACTGCGTACTGTTGATGGTTGCCAAAGCAAACAAACTAAACCCTATAATGGTATTAATAACGGCCATCAAGCAATAAAGCCAGTTGGTCAAATGTTCATTCAACTCTTCCCGATGTTTTGCCCATTCTTCGCGCTTCAAGATTGGTAATTGCGTGGCATCCATTTTTGGAATTTGCTTCACAAGGCCGGCAATAATTACGTTATTAACCAGGAAAAGCCCCATCACAATATAAAAAACATGCTCCTTGTTTACATACCTTTCGGCAAGGCCGGTATCCGAAAAATCAACTGCCACCATTTCGGGAAATACAGAGTACGTCCATACCAGCGCGCCAATTACAAGTGCAATAGACGCCCAGCGCCATATCTTAAAAAAAAATGTTCCGATTTTCATGAATAAATATCCCTTTACAGGTCTCTCTTTTTCGCCATAGTAAATTTGGGTGCAAAATTAGGACGGGGAGTTCCCAAAACCTAATGGCCTCTTCAGGTTTATCCGATTAATTCCTTTCCTGCCAATAAAATGATGGTGAATTGTGTATGTTTAAATCCGAATATCAGGAATTTCAAGATATAGCTCGAATAAGATTTAAATGGATAAACATGAAAATATATACTAAAACCGGAGACAAAGGCACCACAGCGCTGGTTGGTGGCACACGCCTAAGCAAGGCACACAACCGTATTGAAGCATACGGAACCGTAGATGAATTGAACAGCTATATCGGCTTACTGGCAGATCAGCCCGTCAATGAAAAACGGAAAGCACTTCTCAAAGAAATTCAGGATCGACTTTTCACGGTGGGGTCACACCTGGCTTCGGAGGCTGATCAATCTAAACGCATTCTCCCCGACTTGAAGGAGGAAGATCTTTTACTTCTTGAAAACGAAATGGATATTATTTCTGCCCAAGTTCCTCCTTTACGGTTTTTTATACTACCCGGAGGACACCAATCTATATCGTTTGGTCACGTGGCCCGCACCGTCTGCAGACGTGCCGAAAGAGCCGCGATTCGTTTACAAGAAACAGAAGAAGTAGAAAGCATTGTAATTCGCTATCTCAACCGGCTTTCTGATTATATTTTCATGCTTTGCAGACAGATGGCATTTGAGTTACAGATCGAGGAGATTTCATGGAAACCCCGTGTATGAAAATAATTAATTGTTACACTAAATACCTTCTATTAGTTGATATAATTTCTGTAAATTGCATCAGTTTTAAAACACACGGATTTTAATCACAATAAGCATAAATTTAAGGCATTATGACAGCCGATACGTTGCAAATAGAGATACAGCAAACCACAAAGTCACGTTTGCAGGAGGTTGATTTTGACAACCTCGTTTTTGGAAAGAATATTTCTGACCACATGTTTGTCGCCGAATACCGCAATGGACAGTGGCAAGACCTACGTGTTGTTCCCTATGGCGACCTTTCTTTGAGTCCGGCAACCGCAGCATTACATTATGGCCAAGCCATTTTTGAAGGGATGAAGGCTTACCGCAATGACAAGGGAGAAGTGCTTACTTTCCGCGCCATTGACAACTGGGCTCGTCTGAACAAATCTGCTGAGCGCCTTTGCATGCCCACCATTCCAGAAGACATCTTCATGGGTGGATTAACAGAATTGCTCCGTTTAGACGCCGGATGGGTTCCTGCACAGGATGGTTGCTCATTATATATCCGTCCATATATGTTTGCGTCGGATCCGTATATCGGTGTTAAACCGTCTGAATCTTACTACTTCATCATTTTCACAAGCCCGGTAGGAACTTACTACGCTAAGCCTCCTCGTGTAAAAGTGGAAACTAAATATATACGCGCTGCCGAAGGCGGTGTAGGTGGTACCAAATGTGCCGGTAACTACGCAGGATCATTGTATCCTGCAAAACTAGCGCAACAAGAAGGCTACGACCAGTTAATTTGGACAGATGCCCGTGAACATGCCATCATCGAAGAATCAGGAACAATGAATATCATGTTTGTACTAGACGGCAAACTGGTTACTCCGAAAGTTTCTGAAACGACACTTGATGGAATTACACGCAAAAGTATCGTTGCTGTGGCCCAACATTGGGGTGTACCTGTGGAAGAAAGAGTGATTACTGTAAAAGAAATTATAGAAGCACTTAAGAATGGTTCTCTGGAGGCTGCCTTCGGTGCCGGAACAGCGGTTGTAATTTCTCCTTTTGCAACGATTTCTTACGAAGGTGTAGATTACACAGTGCCTGAGGTGAAACCTGATTCTTTTGTAGCAAAAGTAAAAACCTACCTCACAGACCTTCGTACCGGAAAGGTAGAAGATCCGTTTGGCTGGACTGTAAAAATTTAATTTTCTTGCAAGTCTGCTATCCAGAAAATGCCCTGATAATTCGGGGCATTTTTTATATTTGAACCTCAACAAGATCTACAACAATGATACAGTCATTTACGGCAGCAACCGATAAGGAAGTTGTTTTTGAAAAAATAGCGCAGTTTATCCAGGAACAAGGTTTCACAGTAGTGAGCAAGGATCATAGTCGCCCGTGGGGAGGCTTTTTTGTTTTGGAAGAAAAAGAAGCTCCTAAGTTTATTTCAACGTTTTTCCCGCACTTATCTCTGGAAGATTTTGCCGGTTATGAAAAACTTAGCCCTAAGATATTAGTCGTTGCCCCCAACAAGCGCCTTTCGTGGCAGTATCACCACCGTCGCGCCGAAATTTGGAAAGTAATTGGAGGTAATGCCGGAATCGTAATCAGTGATACGGACGAAGAAACAGAGCTTCGGCAACTGCCTATCGGTACCGTTATCGATCTAAAAAAAGGAGAGCGCCACCGTTTGGTAGGTGTTGATGAGTGGGGAATTGTAGCCGAAATCTGGCAACATACCGATCCCTCGAACCCATCCGATGAAGACGATATTGTACGCGTTCAGGACGACTTCGGTCGTTGATTGCCACTTTACCGGGTTACTTAATGCGTAGTATCCCGGTAATTTCAATTTTCCACATCCTATATAAAAAATCACTCCCATGAAATTCGGAAAAGTTGAAGACCCCAGTGCGATTGACTACACATTACCTACTGACCATATCGACACGGGAAAAGTACTTGGCAAAAAAGTACAACCGAATGTATATATAGGCTGCGCCAAATGGAATAAAGCGGATTTAAAAAGCTTTTACCCCAAAGGAACCAAGGATGAGCTGGCATACTATGCCACTCAGTTTAATAGTATTGAATTAAATGCGACCTTCTACAACAACTTTCCTGTTGAAACGATTGAAGGCTGGTACAACAAAACGCCATCAAAATTTCGCTTTTTCCCAAAACTGCATCAGGGAATTAGTCATTGGAAACGGTTAAAGGACGCCAAAGAGCCCACAGAAATATACCTGGACGGAATCGCACATTTACAGGACAAACTGGGAATGTTATTTCTACAGATGCCGGATAACTTCGGTCCTAAAAACTGGGAAATATTAAAAGCGTATCTGGAAGAGTGGCCGTCAGGCTTTCCACTCGCACTGGAACTTCGGCATACCGGATGGTATGATGGAAGCTGGAATAGCGACGATTTATATACCCTATTGGAAAGCAAAAACATCACGCATGTCATCACCGACTCCGCCGGTCGGCGCGACTTACTCCATATGCGTTTAACAACTCCGACGGCTTTTGTCAGATACAATGGTGCAAACGTAGATTCGGACTATACCCGACTAGACGACTGGTTCGAACGATTAAAGTCATGGACGGATGCAGGAATTGAAAACATTTACTTTTTCGTTCACCAAAATCACGAAGAAGCGTCACCCCTGCTTTCGGCCTACCTCATTAGAAAAATGAACGAAGAGTTGGGAACGAGTTTAAAAATTCCTGCCAACCCAAAAGAAGTCGGAACCCAAACCGACCTGTTTGGCAAGAAGTAATTCCTGAAAGAACCCCATACACAAACGAAAGTATAAGCCAGACTAATTGATATGAACCTGCCTGTACCCCAGCCATTTTATCACAAACTGTCTCACTCGCTGATCGCCATAGCGCTCATACTTTTGGGCATTTATCTGGGGCAGGACATTCTTGTCCCTTTGGCCATGGCTATATTATTGGCCGTTTTATTACGTCCGGTGGAAGCCTGGCTTATGCGCCTGGGATTACCCAAAGCTGTGGCGATTAGTATAGCGGTAACCCTGGCTGTTCTTGTTCTGGCAGGTGTAGCCATTTTAATTTCGATGCAGCTATCTGATTTTTCGGATGAGTGGCCAAAACTTAAACGCAACATCAATGATGCATACCGCGATGTGCGGCGCTGGGTGCGTAGAGAATATAGTGTCAGTTACCGACAACAGGATCAATATCTAAAAAATGCCCAAACCCAAACACTTGAAAATTTAAAGGGAGCCGAAACACTGGGTATTGTTACCGGCCCGTTGGGCTCATTGGTTTTACTTCCCATTTACATTTTCCTGTTTCTTTATTACCGCGCCATGCTGCTGCATTTTATTGTAGTGCTCTTTGCCGACAAGTATAAAGCGAAGGTTTTGGATATTGTAGGGGCGATTAAGGCCATCATCCAAAGTTATATGGTGGGGCTAATGCTGGAAACCGGTGCTGTTGCACTGATGAACTCTATTGGTCTGCTCCTATTGAATGTGCAATACGCCATATTGCTTGGCGTAATGGCCGCTATCTTGAACCTTGTACCCTATATCGGAGGGTTGGTAGCAACAGCTTTGGCTGTTATGGTAACTTTCATAAATCATCCGGATGGCTATACACTCGCTGGTGTAGTGGGTGTGTTTCTTACGGTTCAGTTTATAGACAACAACCTGCTGGTTCCCCTGGTTGTGGGCTCCAAAGTACGTATAAATGCGCTTGTATCTATAGTGGGTGTATTGGTAGGTGGTGCACTAGCGGGTATTTCCGGTATGTTTCTCTCCATTCCTGCCATCGCCATTCTGAAAGTAATTTTTGATCGGGTTGAAGGCCTGGAACCTTGGGGAATACTAATTGGCGATCAGACGCCGGAGCAAGAAAATAATAATTTGTTCAGACTGAGAAAAAGACGAAAAAAGCCCACAGAGGAATCATAAGATTCAATCAGTAGTTGGTGAAATACATAATCTCACCAACTACTATTCGTATACATTATTTGGTTTGGACTTTCGCGCGCAGATCGTGCAACAGACTAAACAAGCCAAAGAATGTACGATTCATATAGATAAAATGCTTGGATCCTCTGTTCACATTCATCTTTTTCAATTCTTTATCATTGGCATACCTTTCACCCAATTCAGCCAGTTTTCCGAAATAGGTTTCATCCGCAAAGTCAAACGAATTGCCTTGAAATGGTAAAGTAAGCAAGGACAATGCATCATAAAACAACCCAGAAAAATAGGTTGTTTCGGCAGCAGTGTCATTTTCCGTTAGCATTTCAAGTTCATATAGTTTTTGCTTGTATATCTCCGGATTTTCAAGATTCGTGCGATCGGCCAATTCAAAGTAGGGAATGTAAAACGATTCCGGAATCACCTTCATACAGCCAAAATCGATAGCGATCAGATTTTCTTCTTCATCGACCAGGAAATTACCAGGATGCGGATCGGCATGCACTTTCCGCATGTTATGAACCTGAAACATATAGAAGTCCCACAGCGCCTGCCCCACCTTGTTCGCAGATTCTTGCGATGGGTTGGTTTTACACCATTCCGACAAGTGCTTCCCGGTCATCCAGTCCATGGAGAGTACACGTTCACAGGAATATTCAGGGTAATATTTGGGAAATTTCAGATGTGGGATATGCGCACAGGCCTCTGCCACTTCATTACTCTGACTCAACTCCAGGGTGTAATTGGTTTCTTCAAAAAGTTTGGTCTCTACCTCTTTAAAGTATTTGTCCGAATCCTTCGCCTGTATATTAAACATCGACATCGCGATGGGTTTCACCAGAGAAAGGTCCGATGAAATACTCTCGGCAACTCCGGGATACTGAATTTTGACAGCCAGTGTTTTCCCCTTTACTGTGGCCTGATGCACCTGCCCGATACTGGCCGCATTGATGGCATTTGGATTGAAAGTCTCAAACATATCGCCCGGCGCCTTCCCAAAATACTTTTTAAAGGTTTTTAAAACGAGTGGAGCAGATAACGGCGGAACCGAAAACTGAGACAACGAAAACTTTTCGACATATGCCTGCGGAAGAAAATTTTTCTCCATACTGAGCATTTGCGCAAATTTCAGTGCACTTCCTTTCAGATTTTTAAGACTGTCGTATATATCTTCGGCGTTGTTTGCATTGAGGTTGTCACGAGCAGTTTCCGGACTGATCATTTTCTCCCCGTAATATTTCAGGTAATTTCCTCCAATTTTAACGCCGGTGGTGATTAGTTTACTTGCTCGCTGAATCTTCGATGTGGGTATTCTATCAATCGTCTCCATCCTATGTCAATCTTTCCTTAATCAAAAATTTACCAAAATCGATGACACTTTCCAAAGGGGTAGTATCAATCAGATCAAACGTAGCGCGAATCGATTTTTCTATAAAGAGATCCGTTTTTTCGAATCCTAGTGATTCATCATCCAGCCAAAACTTCAACGTTACTAAAAATTGAATCCACGCTCCTTCTTCCAGCGCCTCTTGCTGCATTTTTCTAAACTTTTCACTATTTACTTTCAAATACCCCTCACTCACACCGGCTATATACTGCTTAAATTGAGTTCGCAAGGGTTTCAATTTAAGAATACCATTTAACCGATTTTTATCGCCCTGCAAAGCCAAAACTACATAGCTACGGTTCACAGTGAGAAGTTCGAAATAGGTATAGTAATAGGCCAGTAAATTATCCTTAAATCCAGCCAATGCCATTTCTTCACTTTCCTTTATCAGCTTAGTTGTGACCTGATGAAAGTGGACAAATACACTTTTTTCGAGGGAATCAATGGAGGCAAAATGATTGTAAAACTCCTTCTCCGAAATACCTATATGCTTTGAAAACAAATACACCGATTCTGGCCTTTTACTGTTTTCAAGGCAATAGTGCATAAACATTTCCGTAATTTTGTCCGCCGTTATTTCAACCGGAGCTGCTTGAACTGCTTTTGTTTTTGTTGCCATCATGAATATCAGTTTGTATAATCCGGTGTTCAACTTTAAAAACGAAACAGGGGAGGTAATCTTGCCCCTACAACGGTTTATATACACCCGAAAAAATATTGAAAATCAGTTTACTGTTGGCGTATAGCGCTGCTATACCTCACTTATTGCAACAATAAATACGACGAGAAGTATCCCCTGATTCCATATATTTTTGATCCCTTCAAAAGCTAAGGATTCTGTTGGATTAGCTTCTCTCATTCATAAACACCTGAACTATATGCTTAACATTATCAGAACGAACAGCGACAATCCCGATTTTCAAAAACTAACTCAACTTTTGGACATTACGCTTTGTAAGATTTACGGGACAAAACAAGAAGACTACGAGGAATACAACCGTATTGTAGACCTCCACACCGTAGTTCTGGCATATGAGGACGATATAGCGGTGGGGTGTGGTTGTTTCAAGAGATTCAATGACGATACGATAGAAATTAAGCGGATGTTTGTGATTCCGGAAATGCGGGGACGGGGAGTCGCCTCACGGATACTTTATGAACTCGAAACATGGGGTATTGAACAAAACAATACCTACGCCACCTTAGAAACTGGGAAAGAACAACCTGAGGCCATAGACCTGTATTTAAAATGTGGCTATACGATCACCCAAAACTATGGACAATATGCCGATAAAGAATTGTGTGTTTGTATGTTTAAGGCCCTTTGGACGGACTAGTTAAAAT
>CALGRQ010000390.1 GCA_937880795.1 uncultured Dyadobacter sp.
TTTATTATCTGTTTGACATTTCTTTGAACGGACGCAATGGCTCGCCAACATAAACCTGACGTGGACGACCGATTGGTTCTTTGTTTGTACGCATTTCTTTCCACTGCGCAATCCATCCTGGAAGACGACCGATAGCGAACATTACTGTAAACATATTGGTTGGGATACCCAAAGCACGGTAGATGATACCAGAGTAGAAGTCTACGTTCGGGTATAGTTTACGCGATACGAAGTATTCGTCTTCAAGTGCCGCTTTTTCAAGCTTCTGAGCAATCTCCAAAACAGGATCGTTGATACCCAATTTGTTCAATACGTCATCAGCTGCTTTTTTGATAATTCTGGCACGTGGATCAAAGTTTTTGTAAACGCGGTGTCCAAATCCAAACAGTCTGAAACCACTTGCTTTGTCCTTAGCCATGTCAATGTACTTTTGTACATCTCCACCATCTTGTTTAATGGCTTCAAGCATTTCAATTACTTCCTGGTTTGCTCCACCATGAAGTGGTCCCCATAGGGCGCTAATACCAGATGAAATGGAAGAGTAGATATTTGCGTGTGACGAACCAACCAATCTCACTGTGGAAGTAGAACAGTTTTGTTCGTGATCTGCATGAAGAATCAATAACTTGTTCAAGGCAGCTGAAACCACAGGGTCAACCTTGTAATTGGCTACCGGTAACGAGAACATCATGTTCAGGAAGTTTGAACAATAGTCTAGCTCATTCTGTGGGTAGTTCACCGGATGTCCCTGAGACTTTTTGTAAGACCAGGTTGCAATCGTTGGTAATTTTGCCAGTAAGCGAATGATATGTAATTGAGTAACTTCATCCCAATTCTGATCTGCACTTTCTGGATAAAACGCGCTCATAGCGCTTACCAACGACGAAAGAACTCCCATTGGGTGAGCATTCACAGGAAATCCTTCAAAAATCTTACGCATATCTTCGTTTACCAAAGTATGCGTTCTAATCTCATGTTCAAATGAAGCAAATTGCTCTGAAGTAGGCAATTCACCATAAATTAGCAAATACGCCACTTCAAGAAACGACGATTTCTCGGCCAATTCTTCAATTGAATAACCCCTGTAATTTAAAACTCCTTCTTCTCCATCCAGAAAGGTAATTGCACTTTTGGTTGCACCTGTATTTTTGTAACCAGCGTCAATGGTAATGTGACCTGTCTGATCACGTAGTTTTGCTATGTCAATGGCTTTCTCTTGTTCACTACCTTCTATTATAGGAAATTGGTAACTCTTACCATCAAGGGTTAATTCAGCTATTTGGGACATATTAATAAGTATAAAATAAAAGATTAATATAAAAAATGTTGATGCCGCGTCATTCTCAAAAATGAGCATTTCAAAACGCATATTAGACCAACAAAAAAAAACTTGTGTTAAATCCTGTAACGGGCGGATATTTTGCCCAAAAACAAAGGTCGCAATATCCTAAAAAACTGTGTACTTTCTATTATTATCTCTGTTTTATTTGTAGAAATTCAAGATTTGGGCAACTTTATTTCACAATAGGAAGGTTTTTTGATATTATTCTATTGCTAATTGTTGAATAATCTTATTCTATCTGGTTTAGATGGTACTAGTACTCATCTGTTTGTATATTGTTTATTGGGTTATTAAAGTTTGTCATTACTGCTTTAACGAGATAGCGCCCGTATATGCCCCCTAATATAACGGGTAATAAATGAGCGCCATAAATAAAAGCCTTTCCAGTTATGCGAAATGTAAAACTTGAAAACGTGTTGTAAACATAAGCCAGCCAAGCCATAGAAACAATTAAAAATATTGAAAAACAGATGATTTGAGTCTTTTTGGCTGTAAAAACCCTTAATACCTCACAAATTATCAGAGAGATCGCTACCGATGACGAGACGGTGATCAACGCACTTCCAAAATCTTTTATATAGGTATGCTTATAGAGCAATACTCCCAGGCGACCAATTAAGTTGGGGTGCGCAAGCAAATAGGCATCGGTTATGGAGAGCAGCACCAGTAACAAAATGCTGCTTAATTTCTTATTCATAGAGTGGTAGCGTCGTTAAAGTACTTTAATTAAAATTTGTAAGTTGTTCAATATAGTCTTTGGCAACATACTCAACCTGTTGGTCTACGTTTTTATTGGTATCCAGCCAGTGTATGTGCATACCATCTTTCTCCATTTTTCGAAAGAAAGTCATTTGACGTTTTGCAAACCGATGTATTTCTGTTTCCAGTTTCACAACCATGTCTGGATATGTTATTTGGCCGGTCAGGTATAACGTGATGTATTTATATTCCAGGCCATAGTATATAAGCTGGTCAGCATGTAGACCATTGTTTAGCAAAGCCTGTACCTCTTCAACCATGCCGGATTCCAGTCGTTGTCGCAGCCGCTTTGAAATTCTTTCCCTGCGAACTTCTACGGGTGGGTTCAATCCATAAATGACCGCCGGATAACCTTCCTTCGCTTCTGCCCATGCTATTTTTTTTTCAGGATTGCTTTCCAGAAACGCTGAAATTTCGATAGCACGTATCAAACGTTTTTTGGTGCTCACATCGGCTATGGTACTGTAAGGCGTGGTATATTGTTTAAAAAGATTTAATAGCTCGGTTGGATCCAGTGGTTGCAGTTCGTTCCTTAGCACTTCGTTAACGGGTATGGCTGAATATGCATAACCCGACAGGATGGAATGTAGGTAGAAACCCGTTCCGCCACATACAACAGTGGTTTTTTTGCGTCCTTCAATTTGGTCATAGGCCATTTTGAAGTCTTTTTGGAATTCATTTACATTATATTGAGTACCGGCATCCTGAATATTGATGAGATGGTAAGGTACCTGGTAGCCGTCCAGGTTATATTCCTCCAAATCTTTTCCCGTGCCAATATCCATGTTCCGATATATTTGACGAGAATCTGCACTGATTAGCTCTCCGTCAAGATGTTTACAAATGCGGGTGGCCAGATTTGTTTTGCCAGATGCCGTTGGACCTAATATGATAAGAAGCGGTTGCACTGTTCGGTTTTATTTGGTTGCTTTAACATATTTTCGACTACCGGCGTTGGTAATCGCAACGAGCGGAAGTGAGGCATCCAAGCGGCTATAACGCGCAGAAGTACTTTCATCTAACCAGAACGGTATAGCAGGTTTGTCAGAAACCGCTTCAAAGCCCAGTCTTCTATATGCAGCACCATCCGACCATTCCAAGTCTGCGTAGGTCATGATATCATCCGGAGTAAAGTCATTGGAGAAGGCAGCCATTAGTTTGTTCATCCCTCCTATCACAGTCGTTTCTAACAGATTTGCAAACCGTATCATTTCAAACGAACGAAAGGGTTTATCTTGTTTTTGGAAAATACGTGCATTGCTGAAAGTTGCAACAGCAACCAGTAAATCTTCCGCTCGGTTAGGAATTGCAAACTCCTGTTTGAGAATTCGGAAATAACGTACGGGTAAAAACAATCCATATCGGTATTTGGACGAAACATTGCCCTGAAGATGGTTCTCAGAAAGGAATTGATTTGTTTTACTTTTATCAATACGGGCCACATAGGTTAGCCGGCCTGGTATCCTGGCAGATATCCCCAAAAGCGCCTTGATTCTGGATATGACAATATTCCTGGATCGGTTCCATTGATCTTCCCATAGAATAATAGCCAATTTTCCTTGTTGTCTGAACGAATGTACCTCCTGCATGCAACGATTATAAAAATCAATTGCTGTTGGACGTTTCCACGAGTTCAGGTCTATCATGAATAATTCGAGAGAATTATTTTGGTGTATTATAGTAACCCGTTCAAATAGAAGTGTTTCGCTTTTAGCAATAGTTGCGAGAAGGCCATACGTATGCAAGGCTTTTTTCACCTGATGAGAAAAGGATTTTGATTGATCTAATTTAGAGACGGGGTGACTCACAAACTTACTACGAGCTGAATTTTTATGCTTTCAGTTGTTATGACAAATGTACGGTTCTTTTCTCACAAACAAGGAAAAATATCAAAAAGGATACGCTTTAATTGTCGCTTTTTTGGCGCGATGTGATCATAGCCGTTTAGCGTCAATTGTGGTACAATATTTCAGATGTGTATAATTCGTAGTTAAGGTGCGAAGCAGCTGTTGGTGAACTGTTACCAAGTTGATATAAGGTTATTATTTTTATGTTAAAAAGAGGAAAGTCATATTTTGTCCCGTCGCAAAAAGTTATATTCACATATTTTAAAACCTTTAACGAAATACCCATATGGAACTGAATACAAAGGAGACGGCGCTGGTACTGATCGAATTTCAAAATGATTTCACCTCAGAAGGTGGAATATTTCACGGTGCAGTCAAAGGAGTAATGGACTCATCCAATATGCTTCAAAATACGATTGAAACGGTTAAGGCAGCTCGTGAAGCAGGCGTAAACATTGTATATGTGCCCATTTCCTTTACCCCCGATTATCACGAAGTAACCCCCACTCCGTATGGGATCATGAAGGGTGTGGTTGATAATGGCGCCTTCAAGCAAAATACCTGGGGAGCAGAAATCGTTGATGTACTAACTCCGGAGGAAGGTGATATCATTATTGAAGGAAAGCGCAGTTTTTGTGCTTTTGCCAGTACAAACCTCGACTTTATCCTTCGTGGACGCGGTATCAAGAACGTAGTTTTGGCGGGTTATTTGACCAACTGCTGCGTGGAATCGTCCATGCGCACGGCCTATGACAAAGGTTTTAATGTGATCTCTTTAACAGACTGTTGCGCCACGCTTAGCCAGGCCGAACATGACAATGCTATAAAGAGCGATTTCCCCATGTTTAGTCAACCGATGTCGCACACAGAGTTTATTGCTATCCTGAACAAGGAATCTACTTTAAATTTGAAAGGAAAAGGTTACGAATAATTGTATTGGAACAACTAAATGCGTGATGGTATGAACAAGTTAAAATGGGGTCTTTTGTTTTTCTTTGTTATTGGATTTCAACAAGCATATTGTCAAAAGTTTGAGGCCGACATACGCAAGCTTAATTCGGATATCAACCTGGCTAAAAAGGCTGGTAAACTTACAGATTTAGAGTACAGTAAGTTAAAAAAGGAGCAGGATCAAATTAAATTGGCGCTTGATAAAGCCAAAGCGGACGATATTTTTACGCCGGATGAAAAAAATAAGATCCATTCCAAAATTGTTCGTTCCAAGAAGAGGTTGGCAAAATACAAGGTAAATCGTGAGATATATTAAAAAATTCCCGACTGATAGAAACTTTGTGCTATCAGTCGGGAATTGTACTCCGCTTACTTATGGGGCGCAGATTACTTAATAATCTTTTTTGCCATCCTTTTTTGCTTTCTTTTCAGCGCGTTTTTCTTTTAGATTTTTCTCAGGTTCTTTTTTAGCGCTGCCTTTGTCCAGGTTCTTTCCTTTTGCCATGACTCGTAATTTATAGGTTTATGGTACAATATAAAGTCTTTGCCGTAATAACTGGAATTTGCTATACTTATTTTTTAATGCTTGCATAAAATCATTCATGCTTTACAATCCAGTCCATAATTAAACTGGATCGGGCTCCGGTTATACCGGTACTTGGACTTTTATCCATTCCCCGTAAATCAGCAACAATTTGGGTGATCAGTGGCTGTTGTACATGCTCGGGATATGGAATATAGAACACTTCGGTACTCTCAGCTGTATGAACAATGATATCAAATTTTTCAAAGAAAGAGAAACTAATTTGTCCTTTTGAGCCTATAACGGTAGCCAGATCTTGGCGTTGGTTCGGGTGCACGGTAAAGCACCAGCTACCATTACCCAATATGCCGTTCTCAAACTCCCAATTGGCCACTGTTATATCGTCGGCTTCATAAAGGTTTGCTTGATTTCTGGAAAATCCTGTGGCTTTAACGATAGGACCCAAAAAGTATTCGAGCAGGTCGAATTGATGTGAGGCCAGGTCGTGGAAATGTCCGCCACCGGATACTTCCGGATTCACGCGCCATTTAGGTTTGGCATCTGGACCGGTTTCTTCTGCATAGGGTTGCCATTGCAATACAATGTTGACAAATCGAATGTCCCCAATGACACCACTTTCGATCAGTGATTTTACTTTTTGGAAATAGGGCAATGCTCTTCGATAATATGCTACAAATAGCGGCACCCCGGTTTCTCTACTCACGGCATTCATCCGATCGCATTCTTCGGCGTTGCGTGCCATTGGTTTTTCTACGTATACAGGTTTGCCTGCCTGCATGGCTTTGATGGCATAGGATAGATGCGTATCGGGAGGTGTTGCTATATATATCGCATTTACCTCCGGATCGTTAATTAACTCGTCGGCATTGCTATACCACTTCGGTACTTGGTGGCGTTGGGCATAATCTTGCGCCAGAGAAGCATCTCTGCGCATTACGGCAATGAGTTTAGAATGTTCTACCTTGTTGAACGCAGGACCACTTTTCACTTCTGTTACATTTCCACAGCCAATAATTCCCCAATTGATCTGATTCATGATATTGTCATCGCTTTTGGAACTAATACCTAAGTATAATTATTCCTTTTTCTAATGGATTTGCTTTAATTTATATAAAAAACAGAATCATAGATGTCAAGTCAGCCAAACAATCCGCTGCACGGAAAAACACTGGAAGCAATATTAAACGAGTTGGTCGATTATTACGGTTGGGAGCAAATGGGCTATTACGTTAAAATTAATAGCTTTATGTTTGAACCCAGTGTAAAATCAAGCCTTAAATTTTTGAGAAAAACACCATGGGCTCGCCAGAAGGTAGAGGAGTTGTATATCAAGATGCTAGATACCCGTTGATGACCCAGCTATAACCCAAAAGGAAGTATAAAATACCTTCATCACTCAACATTCAAGATGATATGGCCTTTGTTGATTACTATAAGACGCTCGGTTTAGAGAAAAATGCTACCGAGAAGGAGATTAAGAATGCTTATCGAAAATTGGCACGAAAATTTCACCCTGACCTGAATCCAGATGACAAAGATGCACAGAAGAAGTTTCAGGAATTGAATGAGGCCAACGAGGTATTAAGTGATCCGGAAAAGCGTAAGAAGTATGATCAGTATGGAGCCGATTGGCAACATGGTGAAGAATACGAAAAGGCGCGTCAGTCGAGAGCCCGATCCCAGTCACAGGATCAAACCTGGTACAATGGTAGCGACGGCGGTGGCTTTTCCGATTTCTTTGAGTCGATGTTTGGCTCATCTGCGGGCTTTGGTGGAGGGCGCCAAGCGAAATACCGAGGCCAGGATTATAAAGCCGAAGTGAATTTAGGCTTGATGGACGCCTACACAACCCACAAGCAAACTTTAACGGTTAATGGGAAGAATATTAGAATTACGGTTCCGGCAGGAATAGAGAATGGTCAAACCATTAAAATTGCAGGACATGGTGGCAAAGGTGCCAATGGCGGTCCCGACGGTGATTTATATATCACTTTTGCAGTCGCTACCGACGAACGCTACCGAAGAGCTGGTAACGACATTCATGTTAAAGCGGAGGTAGACCTATATACTGCGGTGCTTGGCGGAGAACTGATTTTAGATACCCTTAGCGGAAAAGTTAAAATGCCTGTGAAGGCCGAAACACAAAACGGAGCGGTTGTTCGGTTGAAAGGAAAAGGTTTTCCCGTATACAAACAGGAAGGCCAATTTGGGGATTTGTACGTTACGTTTCAAGTCAAAATTCCAACCGGACTTACGGAGCGACAAAAAGAACTGTTTACGGAATTATCTAAATCCTGACGCAACATGGAAAAGGATCAACTCATTGCCACAGACCAATTTTGTACATACTATAACGTTAGCGGCTCTTTCGTCGAATCTTTGCTCGACTTGGGACTTGTAGAAACGGTACGTGTTCAAGAAGTTCAGTATTTGCATGTGACTCATTTGCATGAAATTGAAAGAATGGTTCGTCTTCATGATGACCTGGAAATTAATCCGCAAGGTATTGAAGCCGTACACCTTTTGTTGAAGCGGATTGGATACATGCAGGACGAAATTCTTAGACTTCGGAATCGTTTGCGTTTTTACGAAGATTGACAGACTAAGCTAATCAGGCTATACTTCCTTCTGTCATATTCACTTCATTTGAACAAATGACGGATAAGCCGTGTATCTTTGCAGGCTGAAATTTTACATAGGCTATACATCAGCGTATCGCCGTAACAATATTGCTATGAAATTTGACGATTACCGGATTGCTTCTGAAATAAAGAAAAATCTTGAACAGGCGGGATTTAAACGCCCTACAGATATACAGTTCAAAGCTATTCCGGCTATAATGAAGGGTGAAGATGTACTGGCTATTGCACAGACCGGAACAGGAAAAACCGCGGCGTTTGCTATCCCTATTATTGATAAAATACATCATGAGAAGGTTTCGAACCGAACAGAGGGTATTAAATGTATTGTGATGGTTCCGACGCGCGAACTCGCCATTCAAATTACAGAGGTTTTTGAAAGAATTGGGAAGCATACACGGGTTAAAGCTTTTAGTGTTTTTGGTGGAGTGGAACAAGGCCCGCAGATCGCTCAGTTGGAGAAAGGGATTGATGTGCTGATTTCGACGCCTGGTCGTATGTTTGATCTGGTTAGTCAAGGGTATATCAAGTTGAACCGCATTGAAACCCTCGTGTTGGATGAGGCCGACCATATGTTGGATTTAGGCTTTATTAAGGATATTCAGGATTTGATCAAGTATCTGCCGAAAAACCGTCAGACGCTTTTCTTTTCAGCTACCATCGATGAAAAGATAAAAAAACTGGCTTATTCGCTCGTTCGTAATGCTATTCGTATACAGGTATCTCCCAATAACCCTGTGGCCCGCAACATTACCCATTCGGTAGCATTTGTGGGAATGGATGATAAACGCTTTTTCCTGGAACGGGTCATTAAGGAGAATGATGAGAGTAAAATTCTGGTATTTGTGCGAACCAAGGTGAGAGCGGAACGGGTTCATGCAGCCCTGGAACGTATGGGACTTAAGAGTCTGACACTTCATGGAGATAAGGATCAGACCGATCGATTAGCAGCTTTAACTCAGTTTAGGAGTGGTGCCACGAAAGTGCTAATTGCCACCGATATAAGTGCACGAGGCATTGATATTGCCAACGTCGATTATGTAATCAATTATGATTTACCCGAACAACCCGAAAATTATGTTCACCGGGTCGGAAGGACGGGCCGGGGAACGCAAAAAGGTCGTGCTGTTTCATTTTGTAGTCCTGAGGAAAAGGCTATGCTCGAACAAATAGAGGTATACGTGGGTAAGCCGATCGACGTAGTGAATATCTCCACAAGCGATTATTCGGAAACGCTAGACTTTACCGCAGACACGACTTACGATCTAAAAGCGCTGATGAGGGAAGTTGAGGATTTTGAAAAGGGTAAGAAAAAGAAGAAAAAATTGTAATACGTGTTATATAAAAAAGGTCTGGCGAGATAGCCCCGCCAGACCTTTTTATATAGGATCAGTTCAATAAAATTATTCAACTGGTAAAATTTGTCCTCTGTATTCTTTTGTAGGATCCTCAGCTGTTGTAATGTTAACATATAGCTGCCCAATCAAAAGTTGTCTCACTTCTGCATCCGTCAATACACGCGTTTTTCCCGAAGCTTGTGAAGCTGAAAATCCTGACAGCGGGAACAAGGCAACACCTCTCTCCCAGCCCGGATCAGCATGATTGATCGCAACTGCTGTTGGAACTACCCCACTGTATGATACATTATAAGCCAATTCACGCGTGTTTTTGTTATATTCAAAAGCGCCGGTACCTACCGCAGGCTGAGTGTTAATAGCCGCCGAAAATTTTACAATATCTTCTTTGTGAGGACCTTCTTCTTTGCAGGAAGAGATTGTTCCCAACATGGCAATACCCGTCATAAATAGTAAAAAACGTTTCATTGGCTTTCTCATACATCTAAAATTTTAAAAAAGTTAACCCTTAAAAATAAACATAAACAAACTATTCTGCAAAAATAATACCAACCGGTGACATTCAGATTGGCAATAAGTCATTTTTGCGTATATATACAATCTTATTATTCCAAATCACCCGATTCCAGTGGTCCACGGTTCCAAAAAGTGTTAATTTATGGCCCTTTTTCACCACCTCCACCACTCCGGAAGCTGATGAAGGGTCTTCCCGAAGGAACGTGTTATCTCTGGCAATTACGGCTGTTTTATACAAGGAAGGTACGTATAGTAGTGCTAAAACAAGCAACAGATAAACCAAAGTAGTAATCTTATGTATCTGCAAAATTGCTTCCTTCCTTTTCGTTTTTAAAATCATGATA
>CALGRQ010000391.1 GCA_937880795.1 uncultured Dyadobacter sp.
GGTGTACACGCTTACAAATGGGTTAACGAAAAGGGTGAAGTTACTTACGTAAAATACAAGTGGGTTCCTTTGCAAACACCGAAAAACCTAACATCGGAAGAAGCAGAAAAAATTCAGGCTACGGCGATCGAACATGCTACGCTTGACCTGCATACCGAAATCGAAAAAGGTAATTTCCCGAAGTGGGACCTTTATGTTCAAATGTTGAAGAAAGAAGATTTCGCATCATTGGATTTCAACCCGGTTGACGTTACAAAAATATGGCCAGAAGCGGTTGCCAAATCGGTGAAAGTAGGAACGATGACGTTGAATCAAAATCCATCCAACTATTTCCAACAAGTTGAGCAGGCGGCTTTCTCTCCGGGAACATTGGTACCGGGTATAGAGCCATCTGAGGACAAATTATTGCAAGGACGCTTGTTCTCTTATTTTGATACGCAACGTCACCGTTTGTCGGGTAACTTCCAGCAAATTCCTGTGAACGCATCCAAAAATGCGGTAACGACATACAACCAAGACGGATATATGTCTATGCGTGAGCAAAAAGGAGATGTAAATTATCAACCATCAACCAACGCACCAGCGGTAGTGGACGATGCGAAGTTCAAGTATTCTAAGTCAGTTTTCCCAGCCGGAACCACTACCGTACAAGGCAAAATTGATAAAGAAAACAACTTCAAGCAGGCAGGCGATCTTTACAAATCGTTCTCAAAGCAAGATCAGGACAACCTTATTAAAAACCTGTCTGGTGCTTTAAATTCAGTAAAAAACAAGGTAATCGTTCAAAAAATGATTGCTCATTTTTATCAGGCTAATAACGAATACGGGACACGCTTGTTAAAAGCAACCAACACGAGCCTGAATGATATCAAACCATTCATCAAATAAACTAGAATTACCGTAGCGCCTCTGTTGCGCTACGGTAAAATTTCAATCCCATGAAAAAGTTAATCTTAATAATTGCACTTGTTGCTAGCTTCAATTTTGCTCAGGCACAAGATATATTTAATGCCGTACGCACCAATCAACTTCCCGAAGTTCAAAAATATATAGAAGCTGGTATTGATGTAAATGCGGTTAATGAAAGAGGTTTTTCTCCGCTTATTTTAGCAGTTTATAACAACCACGCCGACATCGTTAATCTTTTAATTGAAAAAGGAGCCAACCTGAATGCGCAGGATAAAAGTGGCAACAATGCCTTGATGGGCGCTACTTTTAAGGCATACCCAGACATGGTTAAAATTCTGGTTGATAAAGGAGCTGATGTGAATCAGATCAATTACAACGGAGCCTCTTCACTCATTTTTGCCGCTACTTTTGGACAGACCAAAATTGCTGAAATTTTGCTTGCCAAAAATGCAGATAAGTCCATCAAGGATAAACTAGGTAAAACGGCTCTGGACTACGCTACCTTACAAGAAAACAAAGAAATGATTGAGCTATTGAACAAATAGTCTCGATTTAGACATATATATATCGTTTACCCCCTGTTATCAATATACAATGGCCCGGCTTATAGTCGGGCTATTTTGCTTTTATACCATCCCATAAACCCATTGGTCACCCACAGCTTTCCGATTACCATTTAAAATCCTCGGTTTTAAATAAAACTTCTCGTATTTATAGTAACTTATTCCTCCTAACAAACTAAGGACAGTAAGCTGGTTAAGAATCAATCTTTTAGTATAGTTTGCCTTAAGTCTTAAATAAAGGTAAAATTCAGGATCATAAACGAGCACCATGATGAAAGAGCTCATCGATAATACGGATTTTGACGGAATTGAGGCTGCACTTGCCGCTCATCCTGAGCTGGCGAATGTGGGCTTGCCTTACGACCAGGAAAATACTACGCTGGCTCATCCTCTGCACCGCATTTGTGACGGCGTTTTCAATCGGAAATACAAGGATGCCGATGCTGTAAAAATGGCCCTTATTTTTCTGCAACACGGGGCAAAGGTGGATGGTAACGAATTAATCGTCAATCAAGACTCACCTCTTGTAGCAGCGGCTAGTTTACATGCCGATGAAGCTGCTATACTCTATATAGACCGCGGCGCAGCAGTGAATCACCCGGGTTGCCATGGGGGAACTGCCCTACACTGGGCGGCATGGTGCGGTCGACCAAAACTGGTTAAAAAACTCATAGAAAACGGAGCAGAAATCAATAAACTCTGTCACGATTTTAGCTCTACACCTCTATTTTGGGCTATACATGGTTTAAAAAGTGATGGACAAAATGATGTAGCCAAATATATTACGTGTGTTCAGCTATTGCTGGAAGCAGGTGCGGATAAGAACCTACCCAATGCCGAAGGAACATCCATTACAGAAATGCTGGAAGACAATGATTTTGAATTAAAAGAGTTATTAACCTGAAAAGCGTTACGATCATCTTAGTCCATGAACATCCAGGTACACCAAGTAGATTCCCAGGAAATTGCCGAGGCTACGGCCGACTATGTCCTCATTAAAAATATAGAAGATGGCCTTGATCTGATGGGCAATATATATTACCTCGGATATGATAAATTGATTATTCATCAGGAGCATATTACACCTGATTTTTTCGATCTTAAAACGGGTGTAGCCGGAGAAATCCTGCAAAAATTCTCCAATTACCGCGTTCGTTTAGCCATTGTAGGTGATTTTTCAAGATACGAAAGCAACAGTTTGAAAGACTTCATTTTTGAAAGTAACAAACAGAAGCACATCAATTTTGTTTCTTCCGTAACAGAGGCTGTTGCCAGGTTATCCGCTTAAATTTACATTTTGAAACCTCACAATCACCAGAGCCATGCAAAGAAGCGTTGAAGTAGATGAATTTATCGCCGGGTTTCCGACAGAAGTGCAGCAAATTCTTCAAAAATTAAGAGAAACCATCCAGCAAACGGCGCCGGATGCGGAAGAATCCATCAATTACGGAATACCCACCTTTAAGCTGGAAGGCAATTTGGTTCATTTTGCTGCCTATAAAAACCATATAGGCTTTTACCCAGGTCCGTCAGGTCTTCAAGCATTTCAGGAAGAGTTAGCCGGGTTTAAGGGTGCCAAGGGCTCGGTGCAATTCCCCTTAAACAAGCCTTTACCCTGGGATACCATAATGAAACTGGTGAAGTTCAGGGTTGAAGAAAACCGAACCAAAGCTTTGGCAAAGGCTCAAAAAAAGTCAAAAAAATAGCTTTGTCTAGTCGATATAACGGTTTCCCGACCCATCTAAACAAAATAGGAACTTTACGAACGACGTTGAATCGTTTGATGTACATTTGAATGGTCCTTTCAATCTCCGGTATGCCACCCATTAACATTTATATATTGTTGCTAATTTTTTCCATTGATAATGAATAAAAAAATCCGAAATCTCTCTTTACTTACAGTAACACTGCTTTTACCTGTATTACTGTCTGCACAAATTATGGATTCAAAATCGATTGTAGCTCCGGGAGCTCAGGTTGAAAAACTCGGCGACGGATTTCTATTTACAGAAGGACCTGTTCCGGATAAAAACGGGAACATATACTTTACCGATCAGCCCAATAACAAAATTATTCGCTGGGATGCAAAAACAGGGTCTTTTAGCACTTTTTCGGACAAAGCCGGAAGAGCCAACGGAATGTATTTTGATAAAAAAGGCAACCTCATTGCCTGTTCCGATGAAGATAACCAGCTTTGGTCGTTTGATAAAAAAGGGAAGTCGACGGTGTTGGTGAAGAATTATGGGAACAAGCTACTTAACGGGCCCAACGATGTGTGGGTAGATCCAAAAGGAGGCATGTATATGACCGACCCGCTATACCCCAGAGATTACTGGAAACGCGACCCAGCCATGCAACAGGACGGCGAACATATTTATTATCTCCTTCCCGACCGTAAAACGCTCATTCGCGTCAATGATACTTTTACTAAACCGAACGGAATAATTGGAACCAAGGATGGCAAAAAGCTTTATATAGCCGACATTGGTGCAGATAAAACCTTTGTATTCGACATTGAAGCGGATGGCAGCTTATCCAACAAAAAGTTATTCGTTTCCAAAGGTTCGGACGGCATGATTCTCGATGCAGAAGGCAACCTGTATCTAACCGGTGACGGTGTAACTGTATTTGATAAAACCGGCGAAAAGATTGCCCATTTCCCTATATACAAAGGTTGGACGGCCAATTTATGTTTCGGCGGCACCAACAATGATTTGTTGTTTATCACCGCAGGCCCCGCCGTTTATGGCCTAAAAATGAACGTGAAAGGTGTAAAGTAGCGATCGCTCTTGCCTGAGAAAAGCTAAATGGTAAATTGCAGTCCAATTAGCATTTATACTTCTTATGGCAGATTTAACCGTGGACGCAACAAACCCATTTCTGGATAGTTCGATCAGCACACCTTTTCAGGTTCCCCCTTTCGAACAAATACATACAACAGACTTTCTCCCGGCTTTTGAACAGGGGATGAAGGAACAAACCGAGCGGATCGCAGCCATATACCAGCAGCGGTCCGCTCCTTCTTTTGAAAACACCATTGTCGCGCTTGAAAAAAGCGGAGATTTGCTGAAACGCGTAAGTACAGTATTTTTCAATCTCAATTCAGCAAATACTTCTGACGAAATAGATCAAATCGCCCAGGAAATTGCCCCTCGCCTGTCAAAGCATGGAGATGATATCTATCTAAACGCCTTACTTTTCCAACGCGTAAAGACCGTATACGAACAACAGGATAACTTTCATCTCAATCTCGAACAAAAAAGACTTTTAAGCGATACCTATAAATCGTTTGTACTCAGTGGTGCGAACCTTACGGAGCAGAAACAACTTCGGATGCGGGAAATTAATCAGCAATTGTCGGTGCTAACCGTTCGATTTGGTCAGAACCTTTTGACTGAAACCAACAAATTTGAGCTGGTCATCACCGATAAAGACGATTTAGCCGGTTTACCTGCTTCATTAATTTCTTCGGCAGCTCAGTCGGCCAGCGACAACGGCCATGAAGGCAAATGGCGTTTTACCTTGCACAACGCCAGCGTGATGCCTTTTCTGGAATTTGCAGAAAACCGTGCCCTTCGAGAAAAAATTTATTTGGCGTACATCAATCGCGCCAACCACGACGATAACACCGACAATAAAGAGACGGTAAAACAAATTGTTTCCCTACGTGCTGAAAGAGCCGGATTGTTGGGATATAAATCTCATGCAGATTATGTGTTGGAAGACAACATGGCGCACGAACCGGCCCAGGTGTATGAACTGCTCAATAAACTTTGGAAAGCGGCACTACCCATTGCTCAGGAAGAGGCTGGCGAAATGCAAAAGCTTCTCTCCCGCGATTTCCCGAACCAGGAATTGGAAGCCTGGGATTGGTTTTATTATGCCGACAAAGTTCGTAAAGAAAAATATAGCTACGATTCCGAAGCACTTAAACCTTATTTCAAACTTCAAAATGTACGGGATGGTGTTTTTACGGTCGTTCAGAAACTCTATGGCCTCACTTTTACACAAATTGCCAATATTCCTAAATACCACGAGGATGTAACGGCTTATGAGGTAAAAGAAGCTGATGGGAAACTGGTTGGGGTATTGTATCTGGACTTTTTTACCAGACAATCCAAACGTGGTGGCGCCTGGATGACTTCATATCGCCGACAGTCTTACCAGGACGGACAGCGTATTGCTCCGGTCATTTCCATTGTTTGTAACTATTCAAAACCAGTGGGTAACCAGCCAGTTTTACTTAACCCAGACGAAGTAGAAACGTTTTTCCACGAATTTGGGCATGCCTTGCATGGCTTACTTTCCAATGTTACAAACGAGTCGCAGGCCGGCACTTCAGTTCCACGCGATTTTGTTGAACTCCCTTCCCAAATCATGGAACACTGGGCTTTTGAACCCGAGGTACTTGAATTTTATGCGAAGCATTATGAAACAGGTGCTCCAATTCCTTCCGAACTGGTTACCAGAATGAAACAGGCATCGAGGTTCAACCAAGGTTTTGGTACCGTTGAATATCTGGCTGCTTCTATGTTGGACATGAGCTACCACACTTTACCAGCAGGAGCAACTGTGGAGCCAGCCACTTTTGAAAAGGATACTATGCAACAAATAGGACTGATTAAACAAATAGCGCCTCGTTATAGAAGCACCTATTTTCAACATATTTTTTCCGGTGGATATTCTGCGGGCTATTATAGCTATATCTGGTCCGAAGTTTTGGATAGTGATGCATTTGCTGCATTTAAAGAAACTGGCAATATTTTCGATCCGGAGACTGCCCTTTCATTCCGTAAAAATATCCTGGAAAAAGGGGATACAAATGAGCCGATGGTGCTATATAAAGCATTCCGAGGCCACGAACCCGACGTAAAATACCTGTTACAAAACAGGGGATTAGAAACGGTGTAATCTGTACATTTTCCGCTTATTTGCTCGTAAGTATTTGCGATTCGGCACGGTTTTTTATTCATTTTCAACCTATTGCATCCTATACCACATCAACGTATTGTTCGTAAAACAGGTACAGCTGCACATCAACCGAATCGCAAATCTTAAATTACTCGACTTATGGGCGTTGACAGCACTAATATGGAAAATCAAAAAAATAGGAATCCGGAGAATCTGAATACAAATGAGCCGGATACCTTGATTGACAGACTGGGAAAATTAAAGAAAAAGGGTTTTACATACGATTTTAACCTGGCTGCACATTCTCTTGAAGTACATAAAGAGGATGGCGTAAAACTGACACTTTCTCCTGATGACTTCACGATCGTAGAATTTTTCAGGTTTGAAGGAATGAGCAATCCTTCGGATACCTCTATTTTATATGCCATCGAATCTGCGGATGGCCTCAAAGGCACCTTGGTGAGCAGCTACGGCATATATGCAGATGCCATGTCTAATGAAATGATTAAAAAACTCGACACAAGAAATACCTTCATTGCACAGCCACCTGGCGACCAAGCGCATTAATCTTAACATACACTTCAAAGGATAAGCTAAATGAAATGTTACCTCACTTGTGAAAGATAGGGTAACATTTTTTTTATCCATTCAAAAATCACAACCAGGATTACCCACCTTTAAAACATTATTTTGTTTACAGTAAGAAATCAGAGAATCATGCTTACAGATGACAGAGGTCCGTAATTGAATCTAAATCTGTTTATTATATTTGAACGAAGTTGTTCAGTTTCTGGGCTTTTCAAACATACGAACACATGGAAAATTTAACATTAACCGAAGCTTTAATCGAGAGCGCAAGAAAAAAGGCCGCAGGACAACCTTATGCTTATCTGATCCAACAACTAAAAGCCATTGGTGTAGATAACTATTTTGTAAAGGTGGCCAATCACAAAAGAACCTATACCTCTGTGACAGGACAAAAATTGATTCTGTCTCCGGACATGGAAGAATTTGAACCCACCGAAACTTTTGAAATCGATGCCATTAAAGCAGCTATCAAGAAAATTAACGAAGGGACCATTTCTTATGACGCTTTCCTGAGAGAAATTGGAAACGCGGGTATTCATACCTTTGTGGCTGATATTACGGGCATGAAAATGATTTATCAAGGCCCCAATTCTGAATACGAATACGAAGAAGATATACCCGAAGTATAAGAATCACTCAGCACCTGTCGCTGACAACAGGACAGGCGCTGAGCTATATCATCCCCCCCAGCCCATCAGGACATCGTTGATAGTCTCTTGCGCATCTCTTCCAGATGATCATCCGTAAAATCAAGATGCGTCACGAAACGAACCAGATGCTTTCCGAATGTTACAGCTTGTATACCTAGTTCGGCCAGTTTGGCTACATAATCCTTTTCTGATATACCATGATTAACCCGGACGATTACAATATTGGTATCCACCGGTAAAATATCCTCTACCTCAGCACGCTGAGCAAATAGAGTTCCTATTTCTTTTGCCCGCTGATGATCTTCCTTTAACCGGTGTACGTGATGATCCAGTGCATATATACCTGCCGCGGCCAAAAAACCGGCTTGTCGCCAACCACCTCCCATCACCTTTCTAAAACGTTTGGCTTCGGAAATCATTTGCTTAGGGCCGATGAGTAAAGACCCAACCGGACAACCTAAGCCTTTGGAAAGGCATATACTGATGCTATCAAATAACTGTCCATATTGCTCAGGCGTTTCACCCGTTTCAACCAGTGCATTAAATAAACGGGCACCATCCAGGTGTAGCGGAATACCTTTCTCCTGACAAACCTGTCGGATCGCCCCAATGTCATCAATATCATAATATGCGCCACCACCTTTGTTCATCGTATTTTCCAACGATACCAAACGTGTTCTTGTAGCGTGAACATCGTTTTCGGGGCTTATCGCTTCTCCCACCTGTGAAGCGGTTATTCTTCCACGGTCACCATCGAGCAACTTCACGGAGGATAACGAATTCAGCATAATACCACCTCCTTCATACAAGTAAATATGCGAATGCTTGTCACAGATTACATCGCTACCTGGCTGCGTGTGAACACGTATGGCCAGCTGATTGGTCATCGTTCCTGATGGACAAAATAACGCTTCTTCCATACCAAACATGGCTGCTGCTTTTGTTTGCAATGCATTCACAGTGGGATCATCCCCAAAGACGTCATCACCCACCGGGGCATCCCACATAACCTCCATCATGGCTTTGGTGGGTTTGGTTATGGTATCACTCCTTAAATCTATCGTTCTATTTGGTATACTCATTTTACATTCAGGCTGGGTTATGCTATTTAAATCGATACAATTTTCACGTGAAGGTAATTAGTAAACCAGCAATACAGGGTAGCCGATCTCCAGTTCTTTTATTCAAAACTGATATATTGCAGAAAAATAAAATGCTATGGAGTTTGACGAATATTTAAGGCTTAAAAAAATTGATGCAGTAGCTTTTCTTCATGAGGATCCGAATCGGTTTCAGGAATGGCAGGAAACTTTCAAAACCATGCATCCCGACAGCTTCACGGCCCAAAAGAAATTCCTGATCAATGACACCCGCAGAAGATATCGTTTGATTGAAGCCGTTGGCTAAGCTTGAATCATGGTGCTACTATCAAGTCTCATATAATCACCCTTTTACCGTCCGAATCACATGAAAAAAATGACTACTGTTCTGTTTTTATTGATATCTCTGGTTTCCTATGCCCAAAAAGGAATCATCAAGGAAAGTTTGAAGGTAAAGAGTGCAGCTATGGGAAAGGATATTGAATATAGCATATATCTTCCAGCCGATTACGACAAAACCAACCGCAGCTACCCCGTATTGTATCTGCTGCATGGGTATAGTGATGACGAAACTGGATGGACACAATTTGGAGAAGCGCAGCGCATTGCCGACGAGACTATACAAAGTGGTGCAGCACCGGCTATGATTATTGTGATGCCCGACGCCGGTGTCACTTTCTATATCAACAACGCAGATGGTAAAGAGAAATACGAAGATTTTTTTGTAAACGAACTCATTCCCCATGTGGAAGCCACTTATCGGGCACGCCCTAAAAAAGAGTTCCGAGCCGTTGCCGGGCTTTCTATGGGTGGCTACGGAACCATGATTATGGCAACAAAGCATACCGATTTATTTGCTGCGGCTGCTCCGCTCAGCGGTGCCTTTTGGACCGATGATGATATTGCCAAAATGCCGGCAGAACGCTGGGACGGATTGTTTGCCGGACTGTTCGGCAAGTCAGCTCCCGGTAAAGGACGGTTAACAGAAAATTGGTATAAAAACTCCATTTTGAAAATCATTGAAACCACGCCACTTGATAAGCTTAAATCGGTAAAGTACTATATCGATTGTGGCGACGACGATTTTTTGATCAAAGGAAATATGGCTTTACACGCCGCACTGATCGACAAAGCGGTTCCACATGAGTTTCGTGTGCGTGACGGCGGCCACACCTGGACCTACTGGCGTACAGCTTTACCGGAGGTAATGAAGTTTGTAGGACAAAGTTTCACGAGGTAGACTTACTATTGAATTTATATAGAGGGACATAGCGACACATCGCTTGTCCCTTTTCTATTTTATAGGTCAAATTACGTTTAATGATTATAATCATTTTGTAAGCTAAATGTGCAGGGTTTTCGGCAAAGATTCTGCTCCTACTTTTGGAGCAGAATTAAAACCAGTACAAAATGAAAAAAGTCTTTTTAATTGCCTGCCTCATGATAGGCACAACAATATCCGGATATAGCCAAGATAAAGGAGAACTACGTGTGCGCTTGCGTGCCACATCAGTCATTCCTGACGAAAGTGCTAACATTAGTGCCATTGGAGGTACTGCTGATATCTCTACAACC
>CALGRQ010000392.1 GCA_937880795.1 uncultured Dyadobacter sp.
GAAACGGATGAGCTGGGGTATTATGGCGTGAAGGACCGTGTACACGTTCATGATCTTCAGGCAACCATTTTACACCTCATGGGTTTTAATCATGAAAAATTCACATATCCATTCCAGGGTAGAAATTTCAGACTGACAGATACGGAAGGAAAAGTAGTGAAACAGGTTTTGGCTTAAAATTTCAATTTAAATATGTTTTCATTGCTTCTTCAGGCATCGGGTGTGTTTTCCAATTGGGCTATTTTTATTGGCAGATTTCATCCGGTTCTGGTGCATTTGCCCATCGGCTTTTTACTTATTGCCGCATTACTCGAAATGGCACGACGAACGGGAAAAATAACCGTGGGTGAATCTGTAATATCATTCATTTTGTTCTGGTCGGCCATAGGTGCCACATTTTCATGTATAGCAGGTTATTTGCTGTCTTTGGGTGGAGGCTACGATGCCGAGTTGTTGAGCGAACATCAATGGCAGGGTATAGGCGTAGCCGTTTTTGCCTGGGTAGCCTGGTTGGTGAAGTCGGATCGGTTTGGTGAAAAAATACCTTTTGGGCCTGCGTTTTATTTGCCTGCACTGGGTTTGGCAACGGTTTTGACCATGTCTGCGGGCCATCATGGTGGTTCGCTCACACATGGCGAAGGTTTTTTAACCCAATATACCCCCGAACCGTTTCGGAGTATAGCCGGAATGCCGCCCATTGAAAATAAGGTTGTTGAATTAAAACCCAACGAAAACGTAGATCAGGCGGTGGTTTATAAAGAAATCATACAGCCCATTTTGGAAATGCGTTGTGTTTCGTGTCACAATGCAAATAAGCAAAAAGGCGATTTAAGACTCGATGACGTTGCCCTGATGCTGAAAGGCGGAGAGGGTGGCCCGGCATTTATTGCTGGAAAAAGTATGGAGAGCGATATGATTAAGCGGTGCTTACTTCCCGAGGACGACGATGATCGTATGCCACCGAAAGGTAAACCAGCACTGACAGCGGACCAAATCGCACTTTTGGCCTGGTGGATTGACAATGGCGCTCCCGTAGATAAGAAAGTGGTAGAATTAAAAGCTTCGGAGGCAATCAAACCTGCACTGGCCGCATTAGGTAAAGGTGGCGGCTCCGCGGGTGTGGAGGCTAAAAGCAAAGGTTCTGCAATTCTGGGATTAAAGGTGGCCGTAGCCGATCCAAAAGCCATTGAAGCATTGAAAGCAGCCGGATTAATTGTTAATAATATTGCGCAAGATCAGAATTTGATTGAAGTGAGTGCAGTGAACGCCCCAGAATTTGGAGATCGGCAAATGGAATTGTTAGCTCCTCTGATTGAACAGCTAGCCTGGTTAAAGCTGGGAGGTACAAAAATCACGGATGCATCGCTAAAAGAACTGGGGAAATTCAAAAACTTAAATAAGCTTCATTTGGAGCATACAAGCATAACCGATGCAGGTATTTCTCATCTGAAAACGCTCAATCGTCTGGAATATATCAATCTGGTAGGTACTAAGTTGACAGATAAAGGTTTAATGGATATGGCTTCTATGCCCGGATTGAGATCCGTTTACATTTGGCAGTCGGCGGTGACGGATAGTGCCGTGGCACAGGTAGGCAGGCAGCATCCCGAACTGATGATTGTTAATGGTTTCAACGAAGCCAGTGTATCCCAATTCCTGAAAGCAGGAGACAGTACTGCAACAATCATCCAAAATCCTGTTAAATAAAACTGAAAGCTTGTTATTTTTAATTTCGATACATCTATGAACCGCCGTAATTTTATCAATACTTCACTTGTCGGGGCAGGTGTGATTTCAGGACTGGATGCAGTTGCAGGAAAATTTGAAGCGCCTGTGAAATTTGCGAACAAGCTTTCCTTAAAGATTTTTGGGACCAATTGGGGGTTCTCGGGCAATACCGATGCATTCTGTGCTGCCATCAAGAAGGAAGGATACGATGGTACCGAAATGTGGTGGCCGGGGTCGAAAGAACGGCAAACGGAGCTGTTGACAGCCCTCAAAAAGTATGACCTGGAAATAGGATTTCTTTGTGGATCGCATTCAGTAGATTATCCGGTTCATTTGGATGCATTTAAAAAATCGATTGATGCGGCTACTACGCAATTTGGGATTAAACCCGTCTATATTAATTGCCACAGCGGTAAAGATTTCTTTACCTATGAGCAAAATAAAGCCTTAATCGACTATACAATCCAAGCTTCTGCAAAATCGGGAATACCCATATACCATGAAACGCACCGGGGAAGAATGCTGTTTGCAGCGCATATAACCAGAAATTTTATTGAAAAAAATCCAGGTTTGAAGCTTACGCTGGATATATCACATTGGTGTACTGTGCACGAAAGCTTGTTGCAGGATCAGGAGGAGACGGTTAAAATGGCACTTTCGCGGGTAGGACATATACATTCACGTATAGGGCATGAGGAAGGCCCGCAGGTGAGCGATCCCCGTGCGCCTGAGTGGGAAGCCGCTGTAAAGGCACATTTAGCCTGGTGGGATCAGGTAGTGGAGCATAAAGTAAAAAGTGGTGAAACACTGACCGTTCTCACAGAATTCGGTCCGCCCAATTATTTACCGACTTTACCCTATACGAAACAACCCGTAGCCGATCAATGGGCCATTAATGTCCATATGATGAAGCTGTTTCGGGAAAGGTATTTGAAGTAGGGAGGGGGAATTGATTATGCTCGCTTATATTTGAAATCCGGATGTTTTCTTTGGCGTTTTAATATTGACTGAGTAGAACGTAGTAAAATTGCCAGGTATATGTAAACCCTAATAACGTTTATCAATGAACACTTTTATCGATGTTGTGTTCGGTTCAATGAAATTCTTCGGTCGAAAGTATTTTCTATTGGTTTTTCTTTGGTTCCTGCTGTTAAGTTGCTCAACCAATGGCTACCGACAGGATCCAGCTCTAACAGATATTTATGGTGTTCCCTTTGATTCTTCCATACTATTTGTGCCAGATTCTATAATAACACAAGGAAAGATTGTCCCTACCAACATAAAAGAAAACAGATACTTGTATTCGGGAATCCTATCAGCAGCTAAACAACCGATTTTATTCAACTTTTTTGTCAATAAGACAAATACTTATCGATTTACCTGGGTACCCTCGTTTCATCTTCCTGTTGTAATTTGTCTTTTTAACAGAGGAAAGGAATATTGGATAACAACGACTACTCTTGATCGTCACCCGAGATATGCGTACGAAGTGAAAGGACATTGGAAGTATCCGCTAAGCTTTTTTCCAGGAGACAGCGGTGCGAGCCACTATAAAGACAATGAATTTATTATTGATTCAACTATTCAGCCAGATCGATTTGCTCTGATAAAATCAACTACAAAAAGAAAGCTTACATCTCAAGAATGGGATAAATTCAATCGTATGATTGATGATTCAGGTTTTTGGGTCATGACACCTAGTTTAGAATCAAACGGATTAGACGGGGCATTCTGGCTTTTAGAAGGGAGTAAAGCAGATCATTACTGGGCCGTTGACCGATGGTCTCCTCAAGGAAAATTTAAGACCTTGGGAGATTATTTAGTTGCTTTATCTCAATCTAAAATAAAATTGTACTGACATTTGGTTGGTTAATGCAAATCTTCTTTCACCCGACTTATAGGTGGGGTTATGGTGATTGAAGAATAATATCGGAGTGTCTCTCAAATTTTACAACTTTCGCTCTATCAACCGAATCATCCGATTCAACCATTCTGCATCCACCTCGCTAAAGTCATTCAGCAGATCGCTATCCACGTCCAATACCATGGCTACCGTGCCGTTTCTATGGAAAATGGGTAATACAATTTCCGATTTGGATGCTGAGCTACATGCTATATGGCCCGGGAATGCCTCTACGTCTGGCACAATGATCGTTTCTTTACGGGTATAGCTTGCGCCGCAAACACCTTTATGGAAGGGAATGCGTGTACAGGCTATTGGTCCTTGGAATGGTCCCAGTACCAACTGACCTTCTTTGGTTAGGTAAAAGCCAACCCAAAAAAAGTTGAATGCCTCTTTAAGGGCAGCGGAAATGTTGGCAAGATTCGCTGTTAAATCGCTTTCGGATTCAATCAATGAGTCGATTTGAGGAAGGAGTGCACTGTAAATTTCAGCGCGATGGGTAGTTTGGGGTAGTGTTAACGATTCTGCCATGGGCCCGATGTTGTAATTTGCTCTCTGGATAACGCAATTTGAACCAGAATGGTTACCAATGTTAAATTGAAAATGAATTCGGGTAAATTAACCTGTTATTATTCAGTATTTTGGTTAAAATCCTTTATTTCGCACATTCGTATATTTTAAAATAGAATAATGACCCAACGCCATATATTGTTGATGGATGGTCCCGACCACAAAGGGCTCATCTATAAAGTAACCCGCATCCTTTTTGAGCATAATCAAAACATCATTCGAAATGATGAATATGTAAGTCCTTCGGCGTATTTTTTTATGCGTACAGAGTTTGAAGGGGAAACGGATGTCCATGATCTTCTGGAAGTGTTAAAAAAGGAGTTGCCCTCCGGCATTAATCTCCGTTTAAATCCTAAAAAGAAAAAAGATGTAGTTCTTTTTGTTACAAAAGAACATCACTGTCTGGGAGAGTTGCTAATCCGTTATGCTTTCGATGAATTGGACGCCACCGTTTTGGCCGTTATTAGCAACTACAATACACTACAACCGTTGGTGAGTAAGTTTGGTATACCTTTTCATTTTATTTCGCATGAAAATAAAACCAGAGAGGAGCATGAGGAATCGATTTTAAGAACGCTGGATGTTTACAGGCCCGAGTATCTGGTATTGGCGAAGTATATGCGGATCATTACGCCCGAATTTGTCAACCATTATCCAAATCGGATTATCAATATACATCATTCCTTTTTACCCGCTTTTATTGGTGCTAATCCTTACAGGCAGGCTTATGACAGAGGTGTTAAAATCATTGGAGCTACGGCACATTTCGTGAACAATGATCTGGACGAAGGCCCGATTATCGCTCAGGATGTACAGTCTGTAGATCACCGGCATACCGCAGCGGATATGTCAACCATTGGAAAGGATACAGAAAAATCGGTGTTGTCTAAGGCATTAAAACTTGTTTTCAACGACCGCGTTTTTATTCACAATAACCGCACGATTATTCTTTAGACAAGAAAAAAGCCCTTAGTCAGAATCACCGAGGGCTTTTTGTAATCTGATGGATGTTATTGAATATGTAATTCTACAAAAAAATATTCAAAACATCAAATTCATTTTCAGGCTATTAGCCTATTCTAATGGGATTTTAATTAACTGGGATAGCGGTTTTAGCCAAATCAACCAGATCGGCATCGTTTACTTCCTTTTTAATATCTGCTACTTCCAGGAATTTTGTATACAACTCGTCGAGTGTTGGTTTATCAAAACTGAATCCCAAAAGTTCTAGTCTATGTTTCAAGGCATGGCGACCACTGCGAGCGGTAAGTACAATATCCGACTTGTCAACACCTACATCGTGTGGATTCATGATCTCGTAATTCAGGGTGTTTTTTAGGAAACCATCCTGGTGAATACCCGATGAGTGCGCAAATGCGTTACGACCTACAATGGCTTTGTTCGCCTGTACCGGCATACGCATCATTTTGGACACCAACTGGCTCGTTGGGTATATAAACTGAGTGTTGATACCCGTTTCCAATCCAAGTTCTTTGTGTACAGAAAGGGCCATTACAACTTCTTCAAGAGAAGTATTTCCGGCTCTTTCACCAATACCATTGATGGTTACTTCCACCTGGCGCGCTCCCTGGTTAATACCGGCAATGGAGTTTGCTGTGGCAAGACCTAAATCGTTATGGCAGTGGATCGAAATGACTGCTTTATGAATGTTGCTAACGTTCTCAAAAATGTATTTGATTTTGTTACCATATTCGTCAGGAAGGCAATAGCCTGTTGTATCAGGGATGTTCACAACGGTTGCTCCTGCGCCAATAACAGCCTCAACAAGCTGGGCTAGAAATACCAGGTCTGCACGGCCGGCATCTTCGCAGTAGAACTCTACGTCCTCTACTTTGCCCTTGGCGTATTTGGTAGCCGCAATAGCTCTTTCAATGATCTTTTCGCGGGTTGTATTGAACTTGTGCTGAATGTGAATGTCAGACGAGCCTATACCCGTATGAATTCTTCCACGCTTGGCGAATTTTAAAGCTTCGGCAGCGGCATCTATGTCTCCGGTTACTGCTCTGGATAGTGCGCAAATGATAGGTTCACGGACTGCTTTTGAGATTTCAACAACCGAACGGAAATCACCAGGACTTGATACAGGAAAGCCTGCTTCAATCACGTCTACACCCAATTTTTCGAGTTGAGTGGCAACAATTATCTTTTCTTCAGTAGTTAATTGGCTGCCTGGCACCTGCTCGCCGTCCCGTAAGGTGGTGTCGAAGATCTGAACTCGATTACTCATTGATGGGTATTTTTAATTATAATGGAATTACGAATTTACTAATTTTCGGTCAATATAAAACCCTTTCCCGACGAGAGAAAGGGTTTTGAACGTAGCAAAACATACCTTTCCCATGGTTAGGGAATGCTAAGGAGTAGCAAATTTATGTTTTGATCGTGTGTCATATCTTGATTTACTGCGAAATTTCGCTAACTGCGATTTTCTTCTGCAAAGAAAGTATAACTTTTGAGTTAAACAAATATTATTTGGCAAAAACTTAGAAAAAATCAAATTCTCTTTAACAGTTCTTCGCCAGCAGTTTGCGTATTCAAGATCTTATCAGCCGGAGTTGTTTCGTCCGCAATATCTTTGGTTCTGAATCCGTCTTTAAGTAATTGATCAACAGCGGCAATAATGGCATCAGATTCAGCTTTAAGTCCGAAAGAGATATCCAATAGCAATGCTGCCGACAAAACGGACGCCAAAGGATTGGCTATACCCTTACCGGTAATGTCGTGTGCAGAACCGTGAATTGGCTCGTATACGCCCGTGCTGTCACCAACCGATGCTGATGCAAGCATACCCATAGATCCGGCGATCTGGCTTGCTTCGTCCGTAAGGATATCACCAAATAGGTTGGCTGTAACTACTACATCAAAGCGTCTTGGATCTTTGATCAACATCATGGCAGCAGAATCTACAAATTGGTGTTCCACTTCAACATCCGGATATTCAGGAGCAATTTTTTGAACCACTTCTCTCCACAGTCTGCTGGTTTCTAAAACGTTTGCTTTGTCAACCGAACATAGTTTTTTACGACGTGTACGAGCAGCGTCAAAAGCCTTACGGGCAATACGTTCTACTTCGTAGCGGCTGTATTCAGCAAGGTCATATGCTGTGTCGCCGTCGTTTTTACGACCTTTTTCACCAAAGTATATATCGCCTGTTAGTTCGCGGAAGAACAATATATCGGAGCCTTTCAGAATTTCAGGTTTGATAGAAGATGCGCCTAAAAGCTCGTCGAACAACTTTATTGGACGAAGGTTGGCATATAAGCCCAATTCTTTACGCATTTTAAGCAAACCTTGCTCTGGGCGTACTTTTGCACTTGGGTCGTTGTCGTATTTTGGGTGACCTACTGCGCCAAAAAGAACGGCGTCAGAAGCTCTCATTTTTTCCAATGTTTCTTCTGGAAGTGGGCTTCCTGTTGCTTCAATGGCTACGTGTCCGATGAGTGCCTCGTCGTAGGTAAATTCGTGTCCGAATTTAGCGGCAATTTTCTCCAATACTTTCTTACCTACTTCTGTTACTTCTTGTCCGATACCATCACCGGGTACGATTAGAATATGCTTTTTCATGAATGAACTTGATTTAACGCGGTTTTGACAAAGGTCAAATTGCTTTTAAAAACGAATAAATGTATAATTTGATTTAAACTGACCTAGGCCCGATGGCTATGCTAGTTTAATATTTTTGTAGATATATCCTCTACAAAGGTATTGCTTACATTGTCAATGATGTTCAACATCTTTTGGGTAGCCATAATGGCCGAAACCGTCTGATCCGAATCCAATCCTCTGGTTTTTACATCTTTACCGTTGATTTCCCAGGTAATGATGGTTTCACAAAGGGCATCGGTTTTTCCACCCGGTGGAATCCGGACAGCGTAGTCTGTCAGCATAGGCAGATGCAGACCTTTTTGACTGTAAATTTTCTTAAGCGCATTCATAAACGCATCATACTGTCCATCTCCCTGCGCACTTTCTTCATATACATCATCACCAAAGCGAATCTGTAAAGTCGCAGAAGGTTTCAGGTTTTTAGAATGCGTCAGGACGTAATTGACGATAGAAACACGTTCTTCAATGGTACTGCTGTCCAGTACATCAGAGATGATATACGGCAGGTCATCCGGCGTAACCGTTTCTTTTCTGTCCCCAAGTTCAATAATCCTTTGCGTAACCTTTTTTAAGTCAGCATCGGATAATGCGATCCCGAGGTCCCGAAGATTATTCTCGATATTCGCTTTCCCCGAAGTTTTTCCCAGTGCATAGGAGCGAAGGCGTCCAAAACGCTCCGGCATCAGTTTGCTGAAATAGAGATTGTTTTTTTTGTCCCCATCCGCATGAATACCGGCGGTTTGTGTAAATACGCTTTCACCAACGATAGGCTTGTTGGATGGTATACGAATGCCGGAAAACGTTTCGATTAACTTACTGATAGAATACAGCGACTTTTCATTTACCGAAGTCTCGTATTCTGGCATGAAGTCGTTTAATACAGCAATAGTACTGGCCAAAGGAGCATTTCCGGTTCTTTCACCCATGCCATTCACTGTTAAGTGTAGGCCATGCGCACCAGCACGTAGCGCTTCCATCACATTGGCAACGCTCAGGTCGTAATCATTGTGTGCATGAAATTCGAAACGGCTGTTGGGATAACGATCTACAATGGATTTTACGAACGCATAGGTCTCAGATGGTGTCAAAATGCCTAGTGTATCAGGAAGTAAGATCCTTTGAATAGGTAATTTGACTAAAAAATCCAGGGCTTCAAATACATAATCGCGGGAATTGCGCATACCGTTACTCCAATCTTCGAGGTAAACATTGCAGTCGATACCGGACGATTGAGCCAATTCAATCACCTTACGAATATCTTCAAAATGTTCGGTAGGAGTTTTCTTTAATTGGTGTGTAAGGTGATTCAGGGAACCTTTGGTGAGTAGGTTCATAACCCGTGCACCAGCTTGGAGCATCCAGTTAATGGAAGCATCACCATCCACAAACGTAAGTACCTCTATTTTATCTAGATAACCATTGGCTTTTGCCCATTCAGTAACCTTTTTCACGGCCTGAAATTCTCCCTCGGAAACGCGGGCAGAAGCAATTTCTATACGATCGACCTTGACATCCTGTAATAGGAGTTGGGCAATGGTAAGTTTTTCTGAGGCAGAAAACGACACGCCGCTGGTTTGTTCGCCATCGCGGAGCGTGGTATCCATTATTTCAATATACCGTCTGTTCATGGGGCTTTCGGCAGTCAACCGTCGGCTGTCAAACTATATTTCGGACAAGCCGATAGCTGACAGCCGATGGCGAACAGCTATTTAGTAGATTCTAGCTGCTTCAAATTCCTTTATTTCCCCCTTCATGGCCTGCAAATAATCGATGTCATCAAAGCCATTGATCATGTTGTGCTTTTTATAGCCATTAATGTCGAAGGATTCTTTCTCTCCTGTTGCCAGAAGGGTAATGGTTTGCTCAGGAAGGTTAATTTCCAGTTCAGTTTCAGGATTAGCCTCAATAGCCTGGAATATTTTATCCAAGAATGATTCGCTCACTTGAACAGGCAATATGCCAATGTTCAATGAGTTACCTTTAAATATGTCTGCAAAAAAGCTGGAAACCACGCAACGGAAGCCATAATCGTATATAGCCCAGGCTGCGTGTTCGCGGCTTGAACCGCTCCCGAAATTACGGCCACCTACCAAAATTTTACCAGAGTAAATCGGATTGTTTAAAACAAAATCCTGTTTTGGGGTGTCGTCACCGTTAAAGCGCCAGTCTCTGAACAAGTTGTCGCCAAAACCTTCGCGTTTAGTCGCTTTAAGAAAACGTGCCGGGATAATCTGATCCGTATCTACGTTTTCAATCGGCAAAGGAACTGCCGTGCTCTTTAATATTGTGAATTTGTCGTATGCCATTTTATTGGGGCTGTTAGCCTTCGGCTGTCGGCTGTCGGCTTTCACCGCTTTGGACAATCTTAACTTCCGGCGTTTAATTTTTTAATAAGATGATACAATTGTTTTTTAATCGATACCATTTCAGATAATAACGAATTGTAACTTTCGTCGTCCAAATATCC
>CALGRQ010000393.1 GCA_937880795.1 uncultured Dyadobacter sp.
CATTGCCGTTAGTATATCCTTCGTAATCAAGCCCTGATCCATCGTGAAATTAACAATGCGATCTCGCCTGTTATCACGAACACCGCCCAGCGCTGCTCCCACCTCTATTTTCATGCCCTCTCCCACTACAAACGTGCGAACATTGGTCTGGTACATGAAATAAACGGACGTATAATCGAAATCCTCAATATAATCTTCATAGCAGGAGCTCATGGCCATCGAAAGGAACATAGCTGCCAGGATTATTTTTTTCATACCATTTTTTGGCTATCGGCTAACCCTGCCAGAAGGTTAGCCCGTTGGTTAATATTATTTTTATACCTCAAGATCAACTACTTCCAAGCTTCCCAACCCTCATTCTGAACCAAATTGCTCATCCGTAACATTTCGTCAAACGGTATAGGCAACGACCCCGATGGGTATGAGCGAGACTCAACAACCTCGTTCAACTTATAGGTAAATGATCCATCGGAATTTCTTGTAATGACAGGCCGGTGAACAGGTTTATTAAGCGATTCCAAAGTGGTAGTCCAACGGCGAATATCATAAAACCGCTGCCCTTCAAAACAGAATTCAATGCGTCTTTCATTTTTAATAAACTCATGAAATGCATTTTTCCCGGCATCCGCAACTTCCTCCAAATAAGGATCTTCTAAAAAGCCCTTTCCTCCTGCGCTATTGTTTTTTTTGCGAATATAGGCCATGGCTTCCGCGGCTGACAACCCGTATTTTGAGCCATTGGGCCCCTCTACCTGATTAGCTGCTTCGGCGAAAGCAAATACCATGTTTTCCCAGCGTATGAACACCTTGGTATGAGGCTGACGGTTAATGTTGTTGTCACTCCAGTTAAGTCCCATAAATACCATTTTCTTAATATGGTAATTGGTTCTGCTGTTAGACGGAGGCCCAGGTGCATCCTTAGCACCATTCCAATTTTCGAAAGTATACATCGGATTAGTACTGGAACTATTCAGACGCATCGCTGTGGCATTGTTGTGAAATATAGTCGCATAAAAACGCGGGTCTCTGTTTTCATAAGGATTTGCGGGGTCATATTTACCCCTCGGATCGGTGATCGGATATCCATTTTTCATTGGAAAAGCGTCTACCAACTCCTGCGTAGCCCCTAACTGACCGTTCCCCTGAAATCCGCCAGGATAGAATAACCGCTCCATGGCATCATTTCCATTGTTATATCGGGCCGAGAATATAATTCCTCCAAAATTCGGATTGAACCAGTCCATCCCCTTCGTTATACCAAACCCATTGGTTACCGCGTCGGTTGTTTACTTAAAGTCCATCGCCATTTTGGCATTCTTCGCTGGAGTCCGCCTCATTGGTGCTGGTAGAGCGGCATTCTTCGCTGCTGAATCCCAACGAGCCACCTGATTATCAGGATTGAAGCGAGGACTGGCCCAGGTTTGATATACCAACGCTTTTAATGCGCGAGTGGTAATGCCATCAAAGCGTCCCCAGTAACGTCCTCCTGCATAAGCTCTATCATTTACATTCGGAACCAGATAGTCGCGGTGGGCCAGAGGTAAATATTTAAAAGCCGAGTCGCAATCCGCAATAATTTGACGTACACACTCATCATATGTATTGCGTTTCAAATTGATCTCTTTTTTGATGTCAACAGGATCCAAGACAATGGGAAAACCGAGCAACTGACCATCCATGCCTCTGCCACCAAATTTTTGCAGCAAATCCCACTGAAACCAAGCTCTGAGCGCAAAAGCCTCCCCCTGCAAACGATTTTTAACCAGACTGTCCAAATGCGCATTCACCAAAAAGCGGGTATTATATCCCTTTCTATCTTTCAAAAAGAGATTGACCAGATATATTGATCTATAATCCCGATCCCAGTACGTACGAAAAGGATCCTGACTGGTTGGCAAAGAACCGGTTGCCAACCGCACCATGGTGTTGGTTGTAGACGTGATCACGGCATCGTCTGACGCCCCATCTAAGAACACACCCTCGTTATCGTTGTAATTTCGGGGCATATTATCGTAACATTGCCCCACAAGCCCCTGTACCATATCCTGATACTTCCAAATATCCTCGGTGGTTCTGTTTCCATTTGGATAGGGTTCCAGGTAGTCGACACATGAAGCCATTCCAAGCGCCAGCATACAAAAGGAAAGGGTATGCTTGATGTTTATATTTTTCAAATCCATAATAATTCCTGATTAAAATGTGAGTCTAACCCCGCCTGTGAATGTTCTGAATAAAGGATTGACTGTCACCCCCGAGTTGATCGATTCCGGATCTACGTCCTTAATTTTAGACACGGTTAGTAAATTCGCTCCCCTCACATACAGACGTAACCCTCTTGCCCCAATGACCCGCGCGGTATTCTGAGGCACATTGTAGGCCACTTCCACATTCTGGATTTTGAAATAACCACCATCGCGTAACCAAAACTGTGAAGCCACAAAATTGTTGTTGACACGTTGATAGGTTTGACGAGGATAATCTCCGCCTTCGTTGTCTTTCACGAAATTAGAGTAGTTATTATCTCCCCATCCGTTCCAGAAATACTTGTTGGTCATACCGATATCGTAGAACGCTCTACCGTTTCCTACCGCCATGAATTCAAAATTTTTGTAGGCCAACCGAACGTTTAAAGCATAGATCAGGCGAGGCGCTGAATGACCAATCATACTTTGATCGTTGTCATCCACAATTCCATCTCCGTTCTTATCCTCATATTTTAAGTCGCCTTGTTTGAGTACCTCGTCATAGATTTGAGGAACCACCTTGGTTTCTTCGTCACTGCTGAATTTGCCCAAGTAGGTTTGTCCCCAGTACCCATCCGTAGGTGTCCCCAAGCGCGACTGGTAATCAAACCGGTAAGCCGGTTCGTCATATTTAAGGATCTTACTATTTTGAACCGATGCATTACCACCCACAGAAAACTTCACCCCACCGATGCGGTGCGCATACTGTAAACCCAGCTCAACTCCATAGTACTTCATCTTGTTGTAGTTAAACCAAGGTCTTGAGGTAGAAATACCCGCTACAAGTGGAACTGTGTTCGCCAGCTGTGAAACCATGCCATCGCGCAGGTTATTAAAATAATTCAACTCCACAGATAACTTCTTGTTAAACAGCAAGGCATCCACCCCAATGCTTAACTCTTTTCGTTTTTCCCAGGTAAGATCAGGATTTCCGATACGTGCAGGTGTGGTACGATAAACGGAGTTATCGGTATTGCTTCCGAACCATTGGTTGGTAGTGAATGGCCCAAAGGCAGGTCCCGAAGAGTTTACTCCCCATCTATCCAGATCGTAAAAAGGTGGCAAAAAGCTCTCATAACCCAAAATTCCACCCTCAACTCTAAATTTGAGATAGTTTATCGGAGTCAGATTTTTCATGAAATTTTCTTCTGAAACCACCCATCCAAAACCTAATGAGGGGAACATGGCATACCTTTTATCTTTGGCAAAGCTGTATGTTCCGGCATAATTTAACACCCCTTGAAACATATACCTATCCTTGAAAGAATAGACACCCGTAAGAATTACATTTTGCTGTCTCTGAGGCTCTTCCACACCATTTTTCGATATTCTCGACAAGAAGTAGGTTAGTCCTACCTGTAAATCGCTCTGATTCCAGGCCTTATCGTAAGTCAAGTTTTCGTATATCGCAAAGCGTTGCGAGTAATAATCATTCAAACGAGCCAAACCTGCCATATCGACCCCATCATGCACTTTTGATAGACGAATGGTATCCTGACCGGAGGCGGTCTTACCTGGATTCGCGATGTACGCAATGTAATCCTCTGCCTTCCCTATACGAATGCTGTTAAAAACATTGAAACCGGCATAGGTTCTCGACTTTAATCCGGGCAGAATTTCCTTCATATCATATTCAAACGTAAGGTTTGAAGCACCGGTACGTCCCTTTTCGGAATAATACCCGTTGTGCATGAGGTTCCCAATTGGATTGGTGCGGTAGTTAGAACTTACGCCATACCATGGAGCTACGGCATTATCGCCGAACGCAGCATATATAGGAAAAGCAATAGGCGGTGTATTCGTTATGTCATTGATAACCGTATTGAATTCCACCAAATCCAGGGCTGTGTTGGTAGCTGCATCCTGACTTGTAAAATTGGAATTATAGCCATAATTGGGGGAGCGGCGAATGGTTAATCCTCCAAAAAAATCGACTTTCACCTTGATCAACTCATTGATTTTCACGTCAATATTAGACCTTACATTGATGCGGTGATAGTCTGATGTTGCACCTATTTTGTAAATATCCCCTTCTCCATTATACCCCAAATAAGCGTTGTACTGAATGGTTTCGTTACCACCGCCTGATGACAAGTTGGCTCTACGGAACGACTTGGAATTTTTAAGCATCATGCCCCGAAAGTCTACGCTTGGCGTATACATATTGTACGGGTCATTTTTGGCATAACCACTGATGGCCTCTTCGCTATATAGCGGATTCATGCCGCTGTTAACTCTCGCCCGGTTGTTCAGTCTGGCATAGTCAGCTCCGGAGGTCCAGCCTGGGAACCGGTCCACAATGCTGACGCCTTCCTCCACGTTAACATTCATAACCCGCTCATGCGCCTTCCCTCTTTTCGTTTTGATATAAATAATACCATTAGCACCACGGGGGCCCAACATGGCTTTACCCACGATGTCCTTGATTACCGTTACAGTCTCAATTTCCTGTGGATCCAAATTCATTTCTGTGATATCGGTAGGGATATCATCGATGATGAAGATAGGACTGAAACCCCTGGAAGTTAGCCCAACTTTTTCCGTAATTCTGAAAAATCCGAGTTCTTCTTCCGCATTCAATCCCGTAGCACCATCCTTTTCTGTCACCTCTAAGCCCGTGGCTATACCAGCAAATGCATTTCGAAGGTCATTGGTAGGGTATTTTTCAAGATCCCCTGTACGAAATACATTATACGCACCAGTGGTTTTACGTTTTAGCAGGTTCATGTAAGGCATTGGAATGAGGTCGTCCTGAGTTCCAAACATTTTGGCCTTCTTGAGTACCACATTATCCTCGATCAACTCCCCCACTACGGCCACCTTCTTACTAAATCCGTAAGACGAAACCGTTATAAAATCCTCCGGCAAGGCGTTGAAATCAAAGGCTCCCTCAGCGTTTGTCTCCGCATGAATCAGGCCTTCTCCTACCACCACCGTTGCCTTGGGTATAGGGTTCCCTTCTTCGTCCGTCACTTTCAAGCTCACCTTTACGGGTTTCGCTTTTTTCTCAGGTTTATCCTGCGCCCTGGCCGTTCCCGCAACTAAGAGTGAGAGGGAAAGCAAGGTCGGGTAACCATACTTGATACAAAATCTATGTAATCTCATCATGATCTGATTATAGGGTTAGGCTACCAAACTTCGTTGGAGACAAAATTTTTCATTTTGTACATATCCTCTGTATTGAATGGGAAATAGTACATCGCGTCCTTCCAGCGCACCTGGCGGTCTGCCGACATGGGCATGCGGGTATACTTGAAACCCTTTGGATAGGTTGCGCTTACTGGTACTTTTTCTATATCCATCCGATACATCGTTCCACTCATGACCTGCGGAGCATCTTTCCAGCGACGTATATCGTGGAAATAATGCGCACCTTCAAAACACAACTCAATGGTTCGCTCGTTTTTAATCCGGTCACGAAGTTTTTCTTTGCTACCGGTATAGGCAGTCAATACATTGGGCATTCCGGCACGTGTTCTGATTTTATTCAATGCTTGCAAGGCAGTCATCGTAGCACCCGGCGCCATTCCGTTTGGTCCGTAGGCTTCGTTCGCAGCTTCGGCATAGTTCAAATACAATTCCCCCAGGCGAATGATGGGATCAGTATAATGCGGTGTGGTTTTGTTTTTCACACTTTGCTCACCCCAGGTTTTGCGTTCGTAATAACCTGTGCGCGTAATACCTGCATACGATTGGTCCAGCAATTCGGCATATACGGCAGCACCGTTGTTGGTTTCATAGTATATCTTTGCTGCACCATAACCAGGTATTTGGGATTGATTATAGATAATATCAATCTCGAAACGTGGATCGCGATTGGCATACGGATCTTGCTCATTGTAATGCCCGGCGGCAGTGGCCGCGGCACGATCGGCAGGTGTATTCAACGGATCACCCCATTTGGTCTCAAATTTATCAACCGTATTTTGGCTTGGACATTCCCCTGACCAGCCTGTTTTACCACCTCCAAATACACCATTCATCTGGCCATTTAGATCACCATTGTTATAGGCTTTGGTACCTGCCGACCATGCCCACAACTGTTCATTGGAGTATTGATTTCCAATATAGTTTTTCTTGTAGTCGGAAAGTGGTAAAAGATCATAACCATATTGTTCGGCCACTTTAATCGCTTCCCAATTGGCGATGGCTGCATTTTCCCAGTCCTTAGCACCCAGTTGATTATTCAAGGGACTGGCTGCATACAGCAATGCACGTGCCTTGAAAGCCAATGCCGCAACTCCATTGGGACGTTTCTGCTCAGGATTGTTCAAATGCCCTGCCACACCCGGAGGTGGATCTCGTCGCATTAGTTCGGCCTGCTTGAAATAGGTTACTGCGGTATCCATATCTGCCGCTATACGTATCAGCGTTTCGTGTTTCGACAACCGCGGAATATCCCATTCGTCGTCTTCCCCGAGCACGGTGTTTAGATAAGGCATAGGCCCCCACAAGCGGAACAGTTCAAAATGCGCAAAAGCTCTGATGAAATGAGACTGCCCTTTGAAATCATTGACATCCACCGGATTTACATCTTTCAGCATGTCAATATTCGCCAAAGACATATTGCAAACCCGAATAATTTTTAACATAGAACCTAATATGGGGCGTCTGGCCTGGTCGTACGTCATTTTGTTGATAATGGCCGAAACCGAACCTCCTTTAATTACCTGCGAATCCATGGCGCGCCCCATATCACTCATATCCGTCAGTGATTCCATGCTATATTTCTGATCCCAGAAATCAAAATAGAGGGAGTATGCATTTTTGATGTTATATCCTCTCCAGGTGCTCCCATCCAACTTATTTCCCTCATAAATGGTATCAAAAAACTTTTTAAAGTTTTCATACTTAGTAAAAACATCCGCTGTCCCCAACCCCGACTCCGGCGCTTTGTCCAGATAACTTTCCACACAGCCCGATAAACCCGCAATCAGTACCGCAGGAGCAAGAATTCGTGTCGTTATTTTTTTAATATCCATAGCGTTTATCTTAGAATGCTGCTCTGATCGCAAATTTTAGTGTAGTCATCTGAGGATAGAATCCCTGGTTAAAATCTTTCCGTTCGGGGTCTCCTTCTATGAGTTTAGTGAACGTGAATAGGTTATTGCCCGTCACGAAGAATACCAGATTAGAGGTACCCAAAACTCTTTTCAACATCTTGGAGTTGAATGTATAGGATGCATATACCTCCCGAAGTCTCAAATAATCGGCATTTCTCCAAAACCGGTTTTCGACCATGATATCGAAACCTCGGTCGGCTTCTCCACCTCCCCAGAAAAGGTTATCGGTACTTCCTCCACCTGAGTAATGCAATGTGGCATGATTCGCACCTGGGTTAGTTGGGGTCCAATAGTCAAGCTGAGAAGCATGCACCCGCCAGTCACCTTTGATAAACTCTACTTCATACGGCTGATTAAACTCTACGTATTTGCCGACATTCCCCTGAAACATAAAGTTGAAGTCAAACTTTTTCCAGGAAAATCCTGCTGAAAATGAGTAGGTAACAGGTGCAAAGTCAGAACCGCGAATCGGGTATTTGTCCAGATTGGTAACTTTTCCGTCTCCGTTATAGTCAAGAAATTTATAGTCACCCACGTTCAACTTGGCTACATCAATGGCGGCTGTATTGTTGTGTATATCATCAACGGAGGTATAATAACCAGAACCCGTGAGTTCAACCCCACTCAACTGAGCGCCCAGAGGTTTACCTTCATCCTTTTGGTAATTATAAGCATAGGGAAGGTCATCCTTGAAGAGGATACGATTTTCATTAAATCCAAAAATACCCTTCACAAAGAAATTAAGCCCACTGCTTACCGTTTTGCGATACTCTGCCTCTAGTTCGATCCCGTGCTTTTTAAGCCTCCCTAAATTGAGTTCTTTAAAAGAGTTCCCCACCAACATGGAGACGCTTCGTGGTACG
>CALGRQ010000394.1 GCA_937880795.1 uncultured Dyadobacter sp.
GTTTTTCCTAAGATTTCCGTAATAAATAAAGCGAGACTAGACTTGGACACGTCATACGGTAAAGTTTGAAAGGGGTGATAACATTTCACCTCAGAAATCCGGTGAACTGTATCAATCTTTCCTTTATGGTAAACCACCAAATCAAGCAATGTAAGAGGTTGGAAAAGAGCTATACGATTATTTTTAGCCGCACTACTTCTTACACCATTGATTACATAGCTCTGAATACCAAACAATTCCGTATATATCTTGGCTATTATAGACGATTCCTTATAACGGATATAACTTAATGCAATTCCTTTTGTTTTATGGAGCATAGACTTCCATTTTAATGTTTTGTTTGTTCCTCAATCCATTGACCACACTTATGAAAGTATATACTTTCAAATTTAAAATAAATATAGGTCTTATGAACGCTTGACCTGGTTATGAGCTTTGTTGCCCTACTCTCGCTCCTTAGGATTGCTCCTTCATAATAAAGACAGTTTAAAAATAGGCATGGTTTGAATATTTTTAAGGGAAAGGATTTGTATCTTTGTACAAGTTAGCGAACTAAAACAGACCATAAAATCGTTAGCCGTTTATCTATAAGGAATACGCTTTGCAGGCAGCAAACGAATATATTTCTAACATATTATTCTTCTCATGAGCGACGCTATTAAGCATGAGTGTGGAATCGCACTCATCCGTCTTCGAAAACCTTATCAATACTATATCGACAAGTACGAAACCCCGCTGTATGCCGTACACAAACTGTCGGTGATGATGGAAAAGCAGGTCAACCGGGGGCAGGATGGTGCCGGAGTTGCAAATATAAAAATTGACGTACCACCAGGAAAGCGGTACATTAGCCGTTACAGATCCGTAGAGCCTCAACCACTTACGGATATTTTCTCCAAAATTCACAAGAAATTTCGCAAGGGACTCAAAAACAATCGGGACCGTGCTAATGACGCACAATGGTTGCAGGAAAACCTGGCATTTACGGGAGAAGTATGGCTTGGACATTTGCGCTACGGAACCCATGGTACCAATGAAGTAGAGAACTGCCACCCCATGTTACGTCAAAGTAATTGGAGGAGCCGAAACCTGGTTATGGCAGGGAACTTCAACATGACCAATGTGGACGAACTGTTTGGCAAACTGGTATCTCTTGGACAACACCCAAAGGAAAAAGCAGATACTGTCACCGTTATGGAAAAAATTGGACATTTCCTTGACGAAGAAAACCAGCGCGTATTTGAACGCTTCAAAGGCATATATGAGAACCCGGTTCTTTCGGATGTTATAGAAGAAAATCTCGACTTGCAACGGATGTTGTACCGGTCGTGCCGTGATTTTGACGGTGGATATGCCATGTGTGGCTTAACCGGTTACGGTGCTTCTTTTGTAATCCGTGATCCAGCAGGTATTCGTCCGGCATTTTATTATGCCGATGATGAGGTAGTTGTCGTAGCGAGTGAAAAGCAGGCTATCAAAGCGGCTTTCAATGTAGACTACGGACAGATCAAGGAAATTACTCCAGGCTCAGCGCTTATTATAGATAAGCACGGAGAATTCAACGAGTTCCCTATTCTTCCTCAACTGGAAAAACGTTCTTGCAGTTTTGAAAGAATTTATTTTTCAAGAGGAACTGACCCGGATATATACTATGAGCGTAAGCAACTGGGGAAACTCTTGATTCCACAGATCTTAAAAGAGATCAATTATGATCTCGAAAATACCATTTTCTCATATATTCCAAATACCGCAGAAACTTCGTTTTTGGGTATGATTGAAGGCTTAGAGGAATATTTGGCCAAGAAAAGAAAGCAGGCTATTATGGACGGCATCTTATTTGAAGCTGACCTTGAACGCGTTCTTTCTTTCCGTCCGAGAATTGAGAAACTAGTTACAAAGGATGTTAAGTCCAGAACCTTCATTACAGCCGATGCCCTACGCGACGATATGGTATCAAGTGTATATGACACGACTTTCGAGGTAGTAAGGAAGAATGTAGATACCGTTGTTATCATTGATGACTCGATCGTAAGAGGTACAACCCTTGAGAAAAGTATTCTCACGATGCTTGATCGGTTGAGCCCTAAAAAAATCGTGGTAGTTTCATCGGCTCCTCAAATCCGTTTCCCCGATTGTTACGGAATTGATATGTCAAGAATGAAGGATTTTGTGGCGTTCCGTGCTGTTCTAAAATTATTGGAAGAACGAAATCTGGAATATTTACTGGAAGACGTTTATACACAAAGTGTAACGTCCTTAGCCACCAAGAATCCATACCACACCAACTACGTAAAGGCTCTTTACGATCCCTTTACGGATGAGGAGATTTCCAATAAGATAGCGGAGATCATTCGACCTAAGGACCTCAATGCAGAGGTTTCGGTAATATTCCAAACGGTAGAAAACCTACATAAGGCCTGCCCAAATCACTTGGGTGACTGGTACTTTACAGGTAATTATCCAACATTGGGTGGAAATAAGGTGGTAAACAAGGCGTTTGCAAACTCTCACGAAGGAAAGCTGGAAAGAGCTTACTAGTTATTAGCGCTTACGATATAACAGGAGCCGTTCTCATTGAGAACGGCTTTTTTATTTTAAAATCACTACATAGGACCCGCAAATTCTATTTTAACTAAATTGCATCCAATTACATTTAACTATCTAAATCCGTATGTTCCAAACCAAAAATTTTCTTTTAATACTGATTTCAGCAGTATTATTATCTCTTTCGTCCTATGCACAGACTGCCAAAACGGGCTCCTTGAATGATATCAAATTCCTGGACGGACGCTGGAAAGGCACCTACAACGGCGGCCCCATTGAAGCAGCTTGGACGGCGCCTGAGGGCAACAACATCGTGGGCTATATCCGCATGATAAAAGATAACAAGCCAGCACTGTATGAACTATTCGCTTTTGAACAAGAAGAAAAAGGTCCGGTTGCACACGTAAAGCACTTTAAGCCCGGCATGATCTCTTTGGAGGAAAAAGAAGTATCGGACACTTATAATTTCATTGAAGCGAAAAAGAATCAAGCCCTTTTTGAAAAAGATGATGCTTCCGTACGGATCATTTACGAATTACGCAAGCAAAACCAACTGGTTATTCAGCGTGGTAAACTTGAAGAGGGATCAGGCACTCCAAAATGGACATTTATTGATCTATTTATCTTTAACCGCATTCCATAAGGAACACTCCGTTACTGGTGTCTATTAAAAATGCGTAAATCTGAAATCCTTTTGCGATGTTCTTCCAAAAACGCGCAAAAGGATTTTATTTGATCTTCCTGATACGACAAATCCACAGATTGGCTGTAATCTTCTTGATACACCTCCTGAAAATCGGTGATTATATATCGTAAACTACGTATACCTCGCCATCTCAATGCTGGCAAGTAAAAATTCTGATGGCTTTGTGCAAAGCTACCCGGCTTGTATTGTTTAGTGGTTTTAATATCAACTGCCAATATCTTCCCAATTACATCGACATACCCATATATCAACACATCATTGAGCTGATATTCACAATACACTTGTGTTTTTACCATCGGACGTGGTAAAAGCGCCCGAACACGTCGCAAGAGTTCCGGATCATACTGGTCTTCATCTATACCTTTAAGTACAGCATCTTCAAACGCAACCCCAGCCGCCTTTTGAACCATAGGAACACGATTAATCCGGTCTAAGATCTCATCCTCGTTGAGCCTTCCCTGAGTAAAACGCTCAAAAGAATTTAAAAGGCTGGGATATACTCTAAACCGAATGGGTTCCATACGAATGGTTTGTTTACGAATGAATAAAGCAAAAACATTTCACTAACTGAAAATACAATTTTCCACCACATGAAGTTTCCACTCCTTGTCTTATAAAAACCCGGCACACGTAATTTTATAAGATCAGGCCCCCTACCGTTTAATAAAAACTAGCCAAAAAAATTGTGGAATTTCAACTTCAAATGTTACTTGTGGTATAATTTCGTCAATTTCCTAGAACGGGTTAATCATTAATACCTCTATCTCAGCTTTACAATGTCCACTTCCCAAATGCAAATTCCATGGGTAGAATCCCCATTTTTTGAAACAGAATTACGAAATGCCAATTTGGGCCCTGAAATGGAAACGCTGGTGAGAAATTACGCTGAGCAAGGCTATGTAATTATTGATCCTCAAATAGATGAAGAGATTATTGATCAGGCAATTAAACAGCTTAAGCCCGAATTCAGCAAAATAAACACCAATCGACTGCAAGACGAATGGAAGCAAAATGAAGCTGTCAAAGCGATTGCAACAGCGCCAAGAGTATTGGAAATTCTGGAAATATTATACCGCAGACGCCCCATTCCTTTTCAAACGCTCAACTTCTCAACAGGAAGCCAGCAACGAACCCATAGTGACTCTATTCACTTCAACTCTGTACCTGAGCGCTATCTGGCGGGTGTGTGGGTAGCGCTGGAAGATGTCTATGATGGAAATGGGCCATTACATTATTACCCAGCCAGCCACCGTTTGCCTTTTTACGATTTATCTATTCTGGGTTTAAAAGGATCAACGAGCACATCTATTGAAGATATGTTGGCCAACTATTATACCAAATATGAAGACTTTATTGAGCAATTGGTAGAACAAAAAAAGTTGGATAAGAAAATACTCAATTTAAAAAAAGGTCAGGCTCTCATATGGTCGGCAAACCTATTGCACGGAGGCGAGAAAATTGTTGTACCGGGCTCTACCAGATATACCCAGGTCAATCATTTTTACTTTGAAAATTGCGCCTACTACCGCCCCATGAAAACCGATATGGCATTGGAGCGGATCTCTATACAAAAGGTCATGGATATCACTACAGGCAAGGAGGTGCGAAGCAACTATCTTGGAACACCCATCAATTATGTAGGATATTCTTATAAGATGTATTTACCCAACACCCTTATGAGAAAAGTAATCCCAACAGGTTTACGTCAATGGGTTCAAAAAATAGTCAACAAATAACCAAGAGTACCTGGCCCAATGAAAATGATTGATGAGTATAAGGTTGCTTACCTGATTATGGTACATAAGCAACCTGCCTTAGTGCGTAGATTGATTGAACGACTTCAATTCTCAGGAAGTAGTTTTTGGATACAGGTTGATGCCAAGGCAGATATAACATTATTTATAAAAGAACTTCAAGATCTCAAGAACGTATTTTTTGTTGAAAACCGATGCAATGGGGATTGGGGTTGGTTTCCCTTTGTACAGGGTAACATTGAAGGCATTAAGGCCATTCAGAAAAGCGGCTATAATTACGATCATCTGGTTATACTAAGCGGACAAGATTATTTGCTGTGCAACAACATGGAGCTCGTGAACCGACTTGCCAAAAACAAAGCGGCCAGCTTTGTTCATTGGGTGAAGGTAACAGAAGATAATAATGCCCATTTAACCGACCGAGTTCTAAAATATCATATCAAATTACCTCTCAAAAAGAAAATCGTATATCCGTACGCTACACATAGCCTGACTAAAAAAATTATCAACAAAGCATTAGCCGTAACAGGCGCCTACCCATTACCACGGGTTATACCCGGTAACAGAGCGCTATACTTTGGGTCCAACTGGTTACGATTTAGTAGGAAGGCTGTCCATTATATATTAAAAGTATTGCAGGAAGAACCAGACTATCCAGCTTTTTTCAAAAGTACGTTACTGGCCGAAGAACATTTCTTCCAAACCATTCTTTTGAACGCCACAGAAGAGGAAACCGGACCAATCATTAACTCCAACTTTACTTTTTGCCATTGGAAAAGAGCTCCGGAACTATACCCCGTGCCATTAGGCATGAGCGACTTAGACCTTTTACTAAATTCAGGAGATTTGCTGGCTCGCAAATTTGACCTAACCGCAGATACTCAAATATTAGATTACCTGGATCAGAAATTCGCCTAAGCTCCTCACTTCCTTTTCGGCGCTTTCAAAAAACAATGGCTAAGTGTAACCGCTAATAGGCTGAATTTATCATTGGGGGTATCGCTATAAGAGTCCCCCTCCTCTGGATTGATTAACCTTTGTCCGGAGGTAGCATCTAGTTTATCTGTGCGCACGAGATATACCCTAAAATCCATTCCTAACTTCCATCTTTCAGACAAATTATAGTCAACCATCACTCCAATAGGAATAATGCGCTCCTGTGTCTTTTTAATCCCCGCCCTACCTCTTGGATTTCCCCATCTAAGAAATAACTGATTGCGCTTACTGGTTTCACTGTTCGAAAATCGAACCAGGCTATTTGTATTTAAGTCAAAGGCATTCGCACTGAAAAAAATGACACCTATACCCGAATATACACTTACATCGAACAAGCCATCCCCTTTCTTCCAAAATTGCTGTGTCAAGTTCAATTTCCCAATTGTTTCAAGGGCATTATACTCCGTGATAAAGTAAGAATTAAAGAAATTACTTTTCTGACCTCCCACTTTTCCAGCCGAGTAATCGATGCCCATGTACACACCCTTCCAAATTTTCCCTTGCACACCCAGTCCATAGGAACCTTTCATATCCTGCTCATTCAACTCACCATAAAACTGGGTAAGACCTCCCTTCAGATGCATACTGAAACGAGTTCTCATCAAAGAAATTGGTTCGGAAGTTTTCGCTACTATTTCGCGCTCCCGGGTGTAACCCATCATCTGCACACACACAATGATGAGAAATGTGAAGTAAATATGCCGCATGTTTGTTGATGAATGTTTTAATAAAAATATTAAAATATACTGATTTTCAGTGTACTTAATCAAGGTTAATGCCTTAGTTTTCAAACTATACCGTGCCTAAACCATGTGTAAATGATTAATTACTGTAGTTTTGTATATATTTTATTTTGACGCAATTCACAATGAGTGTAGTACCCTATAAAGACAAAGACGGTAGCAAGAGAGAGCAGGTAGCCGAAATGTTCGATAACATCTCACCTAAATACGACTTACTCAATCATTTGCTTAGTGGAGGGGTTGATATTTACTGGCGAAAAAAGGCCATCAAATTGCTCAAAAAGCAACAACCGAAGGTAATCCTGGATATAGCCAGTGGTACAGGAGATTTTGCCATTGAAGCACTTTCCTTAAAGCCCGAAAAAATTATTGGTGTCGATATTTCCGAAGGAATGCTGGCCGTAGGGCGAGAAAAAGTTAAAAAACTAGGCAAGGAAAATATCATCACCTTACAAAGTGGTGATTCCGAAAACTTGTCGTTTCAAAACAATTATTTCGACGCCGTGATCGTTTCATTTGGAGTGAGGAATTTCCAGAATTTGCTGGCCGGACTCACTGAAATGAACCGTGTTATGAAGCCCGATGGAACCTGTGTAGTGGTAGAGTTTTCCAAACCTCGCAGCTTTCCATTCAAGCAACTTTATAATTTTTATTTCAAATACATATTACCCTTAATTGGTAAAACCGTCTCAAAGGACAGTTCGGCCTATACCTACCTCCCAGAATCGGTACAGGCATTCCCAGATGGCGAGGCCTTTATCGAAATTTATAAAAAAGCAGGTTTTAAAAATACCAAATGCATACCACTAACCTTCGGGATCTGTACAATTTACATTGGTCAAAAGTAATTCTGATTGCTTTTGTTTTATTGAGTCTTACCGTTCAGGATGCCAGTGCCCAAGGACAAGGTTACAGGCGGAAGCATTTGGAATATTACGACGACAAACCTATACACTACGGGATATTGTTCGCAATGCCTACTACCCGATATAAAATTGAGCATAATAGCACTTTTATGTCGACTGATAGCGCCTTTGCGATACAATCACCTCGGAATACCGCATTCCGAATGGGCTTTATCGTTAATGCATTTCTGACAGAGCGTTTTGATATCCGACTGACCCCATCCGTTTCGCTTTACGATCGTCAGATAAAATACAGTTATCCCAACAGTCAGAAGGTTGAGAAGCGGGAATCTACCTGGATTGAATTTCCATTGCTATTAAAGTATAAATCGGAGCGCCGGGTTAACTCGCGTATGTACCTCGTTGCAGGAATGTCTATGGCCATTGAAACCAACGTCAGACGTGGACGTGGAGGCAATGCCGGAACGCTAGATACAAAGTCTACCGACTTCACCATAGACTATGGTGTGGGTTATGAACGCTTCTTTGAGTTTTTTAAATTCAGTCCTGAACTCAGATTTTCGCATGGTATTGGAAACGTTTTTCAACCTTCTGCAAATTCTTTAAGTAAAGGAATTAATAAATTGAGCACACACACTGTAACTCTCTACCTAAATTTTGAATAATTTTTTCGTTGACAATCAGAACTTTAAAAAAAAGTTTAAATTTTTTTTCACTCAATAGTTGCATGGTAAAATAAAAGAGTGAATATTTGCACCACCAAACGACAGGGACAAAAGAAAAAAAAGAAAGGGAGTTTAGCTCAGTTGGTTCAGAGCATCTGCCTTACAAGCAGAGGGTCG
>CALGRQ010000395.1 GCA_937880795.1 uncultured Dyadobacter sp.
ACTTAATGACGGCCAGTGCGAAGAAGTCGTATCCCTTTAAGCCAGGTATGACTGCCTCGGTTGAGATCATTACGGAACGTAAAAATGGGGTAGTTTCTGTACCGATTGCAGCGGTTACGACCCGAAACAACAAACCAGCCGACGGCGAAAAGCCAGAGGAGGGTAAGGAAGCTACTGATGACAGCAAAAAAATGAAGAAAGAAGAAGCGATAAAAGAAGTCGTGTTTGTGGATGTTGAGGGTAAAGCAGAATTACGTGAGGTAAAAACAGGTATCAGCGATTTTGAAAATATAGAGATCGTTTCGGGGATTAAAGAGGGCGAGCAGATTATCTCCGGACCATATATCGTAGTCTCGAAAAACCTGAATGCGGGAGACCTAGTGGAGAAAAAGAAGACAGATGCGAAAAAAGACGAAAAAAAATCAAATGAAAAGCCTAAATGATACGTTGTAAAATCGTAATAAGTTCGATTTAGTTTAGGTTAAAAGAGAAATCCTTGCTGTTTTACGGCAAGGATTTTTTATTTGACCTCCGTGAAGAGCCTGTCTTAGTTATACACAGATTCCTTTCCGAATTTTTTTACGAGCAAGTAATAGAATAGGGCACGATGCTTATTTCGTGAGGAGCTGCCGAATGTGTTTACCACTTCTTGAATGGCTTCATCAAGTTTTGGACCATCGGCGAGTCCCAGTTTTCCAATGAGAAAATTGGTTTTAATTCTGTCCAGTTCGGTTTGGTCGCTAGAGGCTACTTTGGCCGAGTCTGCGTTATATACCGACGGACCTAACCCTTTTGTAACCTTGGTAAGTAAATCCGAATCAATAGCAATGTTTAGTTTTTTTGCTTCATCCTGATACGAACTGATTAATTCATCTAATTTGCTCATTTTGTTGATATTATGTGGTTAGTGTTTGAATGTTTGATTTGTTGTATATTACAAATCAAAGGATGAATATAATTTATATATGTAGTAAAGGCAAGTTAATTACGTATAATGATTATAATGAAAGTATATCAGCGATTTTAGAACCTCCCACTCAATCCCAAGTTGATAACCCCTTTGTAGCCATAGCCTATTTCGGTAAAGACACCGATTGTTTTGCCAATCCTGACACCGATAGGCGTGACCTGGAGAGTGGGATAAGCATAGGTCGTATATGAATTATACAGCTGATTAAGCTTCTTTTCACGAACAACAAAACCACCAGCTCCACCAAAATAATATAACTCAATGTTGGGCCGAGATAAATATTTGAACTTTGCTTCAAAAGAAAGGATGAAGCTTTTGTGCGTATATGCGTTGCGCGATTCGAACCAGTACGATTTAATGGATGATCCGGAAGCAATGCTGGTATTAAAGCCAATGGTTAGTCGGTTATTGGTCTGGTATCGATAGGTAACTGAATAACTTTTTGAGAAAGTTATTTTTTTGAGGGGTTCACGGACAATTGATCTTCCCGTGTTTTCAAAAATATCCAATACGACATGTTCTCTGGTCATAGGACCAAATGAGGCCTGAATTTCATTACGATTAGATTGCGCGATGCCCAGTAGAGGAAAGGCAAAAATGAATGTCATTAAGTATACATACGTTTTCATGACAGATGCAGGTTAAATGTGTAAAATGATCCGTTAGATTCCTGCATCAAAGTAAATTATACTTCAAATATTTATATCTTGTTGTTGATCATCAATTCAGCTTGTCGAATGACAATATTTTCACTTGTCGCACGACAAGATTAGTTATTTGACGAATCTTAGTTTCAGCCTCAATTAGTATACTCAATCCGTTATTACTCTTTAAAGGAATACTATGGAAAACGGACAACTCCCACTCAATCAGTTACTGGAAGCGATCAATACTCCTCGTTTTGAACGATTAAAGGATTTTTTTACGCAACTGATTACACCTGTTCTGATTAGGAAAGGCAGACTGTTGGTAGATATAGGCCAGGTTAATAGTAATATCTATTTTATAAAATCTGGGGTGATACGTTCGTATTATCTAAAAGGGTCAGAGGATATAACATCCCGTCTTATAGCCGAAGGAGAAATTGCCTGTGTGGCTGAGAGTTTCTTTGCGCAAAAGGAATCGGATGAGGTAATGGAAACACTGGAAGATACCATGGTGTATATCATTTCATATGACGCTTACCGAAAACTTGCACAAGAAGATATTCTGATTGCCCAACTCATTATTCAACTGTTGGAACAACGCTTGGTAAGTTTCAGTGAGCGAGTGCGTTTGTTTAAATACTTATCCGTGGAGCAACGTATTGAATACTATATCAATCAACCTTATTCACTTTTCAGGAGGGTGCCCGATCACTATATAGCCACTTATTTGGGAACCACACCGGCTACGTTTAGCAGATGTTTAAAAATTGTGAATTTGGATAAAATTCAACAATAGCCGCTTACTTTGTACCTTCCTTTTCGTTTTTTAATGTAGGGAACATAACAAACTAAGTGTGATCATGAGTTTTTTAAATAATACCAAAATAGCCGTTATAGGAGGAGGAAGCTGGGCAACTGCTTTAATCAAAATTCTGAGTGAGCAACCAAATGTGCAGATTCGCTGGTGGTTACGGAATCAGGACGATATCGCCCATATTCGAAAATTTAACCACAATCCAAGCTACTTGAGTGATGTTTTTCTCTCACCCAAAAAAATAAAGGTATTTGAAAAAACGGCTGAGGCGGTAAAGGGGGTGGACTATATCATTTTGGCGGTGCCAGCTGCTTTTATACAGGAATCGCTTTCAGGTCTTTCTGAAAAACATTTCAAAGGGAAATGTATTGTGTCGGCGATCAAAGGCATGATTCCGCGTCAGAATATTTTGGTAACCGACTGGGTTGCTGAGGAATTTAAAGTGCCGCTTACTAAAACCTGCGTCATTGCAGGACCTTGTCACGCCGAAGAAGTAGCCTTGGAAAAACAATCCTACCTTACCATCGCTTCCACGGATACAAACACCGCCACTGAATTTGCCAAACTTATGACTTGTCGCTTTGTAACGGCCAATCCATTGGAAGATTTATATGGCGTTGAATATGCTGCGGTGATGAAAAACATTGTCGCATTGGCCTGTGGTATTACACACGGACTGGGTTATGGGGATAACTTTCAGGCGGTGCTGGTCTCCAATGCCATGCAGGAAATTGGTCGGTTTGTAACAGCTGTGGATCCCCGCGAAAGAGAAATTAGTTCTTCGGCTTATTTGGGAGATTTATTGGTAACGTCGTATTCACAATTTAGCAGAAACCGTCTTTTTGGCAATATGATTGGTCGCGGATATAGCGTTAAAGCGGCTCAGTTGGAAATGAAAATGATTGCCGAAGGTTATTATGCAACCAAAAGTATAATGGAGATGAACAAAGCTTTTGACGTCAATATACCGATTACAAAAGCTGTTTATCGAATCCTATACGAAGAGCAAGCACCGGGAATTGTTATGGATGAACTGAAAAAGAATCTGAAATAGTAGTCCTTAGCGCCTTATTCATCGTATTGGATAGGAATTCCAAACGATTATGATAATGAATTTGCTTAATCTGAAAACAAAGTCTGCCTATGCAGCATCGTTGGCGCTGGCCTTTTTAATGGCCTGTAATTCCAATTCAAACCAGTCCGCAGAGGGCGAAACGAAAGACTCTCTGGTGGTGGAAAAGGATTTTGTGTTTGGTGATACCAGACCATTTGAGCAGTGCCACGCATCCACGTTAGTGCGTCTGGACGACGGTCAGTTTTTGATCGCTTGGTTTGGTGGAACGAAAGAAAAGGATCCTGATGTAGGAATTTGGTTATCTAAAGGGCAACCCGGACATTGGAGTGCACCGGTTGAGGTCGCAAAAATTAGAGAGGATGCACACTGGAACCCGGTATTGCAAAAAACGGCAGACGGAAAAGTGATTTTGTATTTTAAAGTAGGTAAGGAAATATCACATTGGGAAACCTGGGTAAAAACTTCGGATGATGGCGGAGCTACGTGGTCGGAGGCGTATGAACTCGTGAAAGGTGACAAAGGTGGTCGCGGTCCGGTAAAGGATAAGTTGATCGAACTCGCTGACGGAACCTGGCTGGCAGGCGCATCCAATGAAGTAGGGCCATGGGAGGTTTTTGTGGATCGAAGTGAAGACAAAGGCAAAACCTGGACTGCAAGCCCGTATTTTAAAATTGATACGACGGAAATTAAAGGGAAAGGTGCTATACAACCCACCCTGTGGGAATCGAAGCCGGGTAAAGTACACATGCTGGTGCGGACTACGGGAGGTGTTATTGGAAGAAGCGATTCGGAAGATAACGGTAAAACCTGGTCAACGATCAAGAAAACGACTTTGCCAAATCCAAACAGTGGTATAGATGCGGCAAAACTGTCGGACGGTACCATCGCATTAACGTATAACCCGGATACAGAAAATTGGGGTTCACGCTCTCCGTTATCACTTACACTGTCTCATGATAATGGCCAGACTTGGGCTGAGAAGATTGATTTGGACAAAGGGAAAAAAGAAGACGAATTCTCGTATCCTGCCATCGTAAGCTGGGGCGACTCTGTTGCTGTGACTTATACCTGGAATCGCCAAAAAATTGCCTTTTGGAAGGGGAGTAAAGCCGATATATTGAAACTGTCGGGAGCGTCAAAATAGATGTTCTATGTCGGAATTAACAAAAGAGGCCGTCTCAAATACCATTGAGGCGGTCTTTTACATTAAAGGTGCTAAA
>CALGRQ010000396.1 GCA_937880795.1 uncultured Dyadobacter sp.
GGCAATATCTATACTACTAACAAGGCTTTCCACTTTCAAATTTGTTTTGGGAATTCCTTTGGGCCATTTGATAACAAATGGGGTTCGTAAACCCCGGTCTAGCAACCTGGTTTTCGATCCGGGAAAGGCACGGGCATTGTCAGCCATGAATATAATGATGGTATTATCTGCAATTCCCTGTTCTTGCAATTCCAACTCCAACAAACCTATATGGTGATCTATACGCGATATTTCATTATAGTAAGAAGCCAGATCCTCCCGTGTTTCTGGAGTATCCACAAGAGTAGGAGGCACCCAAACCTCATCCGGCCTATATGGCCTTATAAATTCTCCTTTCTCCGACCACTCGCGGTGGGCATCGTAAGGTGCCAACCAAAAGAAAAAAGGTTTATTCGTTGGTCGAGATTTCAACAAACTAATCCATTGGTTTTCCCCCCCGGCTCCATTTGCTTTTTTATCGACCAACAGCGTATCGTACGCACGACGGGTATGCTCCCCTTCATGCCATTTCCCGGCCAAAGCCGAAAAATATCCCCTTTCTTTAAGTAACTCGGGAAAATAGGAGAGTTGCTTGGGCAGCGGTGTATGCAATTCCGCCGCGCCCGTGTTATGCGGATAACGACCCGTCAATATACTGGTTCGGCTAGGGCTACAAGAACTTGTGGTGAGATATACATTCTCAAATTGCAATCCTTCACGAGCCATCCGATCAATGTTGGGTGTACGTATGGCTTTGTTGCCATACGTACCAATATCCTCCGCACTGATGTCATCTCCTATAATCAGAATGATGTTCGGACTTAAATCAGCTTGTTTCTTTTCACATGCGCCATTGAAAATAATAAATACCGCGCCCAGAACAACAAAGCTGGAACTCTCACGCCAGTAGCGTAACATATTTCTAGAACGATGCATAGGAGTCTCCCGATTAGCGTTGACACTACCTCATTTAAATGATCATTTCATCCATTTTTTCTAACTGTTCAATATCTCCGGCTGCAAGTTTAATTACATCCATATCTGCTTTTAATCTTTGGCTGAAAAGTGCAATATCGAAACTATGCACGACAATATTCACACCAACTTTCATCCATTGTATCTGACGTTCGGGTTCGAGCGAAAAGTGAATGCCTATCGCTAGCCCTTTGGCCCTAGTTTGTGTGATGATAAATGTAACTGCTTTCTCAAAATCGGGATGGTCGTACTCTTCTGGGATACCCAAACTTACCGATAAATCGTGAGGACCAATGAACACTGCATCCAAACCGGGCACACTAAGAATTTCGTCTAGTTTTTCCATAGCCGGTACACTTTCAATATTGGCAATGCACAAGTGATGCTGATTTACCTTGTCAATATATTCTTGCACATGGACAGGAACTGGCTCTTGCCCCTGTAAATATTGAGAGAGTAACACACCTTTAAGCGGTCTGTATTTCGTGGCACCAACCAGTTCCAATACTTGATCCGCCGACTCTATATAAGGTGCCACAACGCCGAGTGCCCCTCCGTCAATAGCCTGGCAAGCCAAGAACGGATCTGGTTGTGGGATTCGGACAATAGGTGCAATATCCAAAGCTCGAAACTGCTGACACAAAGCAGCCAGTTCGTTTCGCCCAAGGGGAATATGCTCTGTATCTAGAAATACAAAATCCAATCCCGCACGCTTCACCGCACCTGGCCACATTGCACCCGTTGCCGTCATACAGGTTCCGTATACATTCTCTCCGTTTTTTAGTCTCTGCTTTAGACTTAAACCTGCCATATCAATTCAATTTTGAGTATTTATTTTTTTATTAACCATATTTCAGTAACCTGTGAACCTCGTTCACCTTCTCCACATGACCAAACAAACGTCACCTTTCCATCTACAATAGAGGTTTGTGGCATATCAAATTCGTAAATTGGTTGAGTTCCTGTCTGTATAAAATCATGCACCACCGCTCCATCATCGGTAACCATTTTCATCCGAGAATTAAACCTACCTGTATAGGCAATACGAATCCGATAAGAAGCCTTTGGATCCAGATCTTCGTAGTGAATTTGGAGAGGTTGATCATATAGTGTTTTGGCTTGCTTCATCCATACGCGTGGGGTTACCTGACCCTTAAAACCCACAGCAGTAATCTCGTCCACCCATTCTTCGCCTACCAAGCCAACACCAAAACCAATTCGAGGCGACTTTAAGCTACCAGGATCTTCCTCCCAACGCTTGTCGGTAACCACCCGGTTCCAGCTCCGAATGTCTCCAAAGTGGTCGTAGAATCCCCCTGGACCGGGGTCGGTTCGGTGAAGCATTTCATGAATTTTCTTGACCCTTTCCGTTTCCGAATCCAATTTTTCAATGAGTGAAAGCTGGTCCAACAACCAAGGAGAATCGTTTAAAGGGAGGTTCATCAAGTCAACAAAATTGCCTCTTCCCGACATTGCACCATGCTTTTTCATCGTTAATTGCGCACCTATACTTTTGAAGAGTGAATCTGCTAATGCACGGCATTTTAATTGATAATCATCATGTATAGGTTTCGTCCAGGCCTGTTCCAACACACTTCTTGCATTTTGTATAGCTTCCAAAGAAGAGTTGGCCGTGGTACCTTCCAAGATTCGTTTTGCTTCATTTTCCAAAGCTGTTTCATACACCAACCGCTCTTTGGTATAGGCATCAAAATATGCCCGAATTAATCCCATTTGAAACCTAGGGTTTTGAAGCACCTTTAAAGGTGCTTTGTTTTCCATTTCCCGCCATTGCGCCAAAGTTCTGTTTACGCTTTCATTGGTTAGCAGCTCTCCCTTCCAATTGCGTTCGAGTGCCATAATACCCTGCGTTAACCCTTCCGGATCCATACCATTCACAAATAGTCTTGTATAATCCCGAAGCGTTTCAACGACAGGAGTTTCGGGATCCCAGTCCTGGTCACTCCAAACAAATTTATTGACATCATCATTGGTACCTTCGGAGTAGCTAATACTTCCTATGCCATATTCATCAAAAGTGTTGTGAATATGCTTTTCATCAACCGGCCGTGGATTTATACTTTCGCGGCCCAGCGTCATCGCATAGGCCAGATCCCAATGCGGCACCGGGTATTGACTGCTATAATTATGGGTGATGTCGGGATAATGCCGAATAGGAATATTCGGTTTAACCAATTCTCGAATTTGCTTCACCGGAAGCTTTATCCACGGACCAAAAACTACGCCTCCCAACCAGGGGTATCCCATATTTACATGCTCAAAGAAACGATCGAACCACTTTTGTGTGGGGCGAAACACTTGCGGAGAAACCCATATTTTAGCTTGTGGATGGTATTTATTCAAAACTGCTGCCTCCTTAGCCATCCAGTCAAAAAGAACATCGGGGTCAAGATCACCCGGGTCTCCACCTGGTACAAAAACAGCATTCAATTTGGGCAAAACTGAAAACACTTGCTCCCTTTCTTGTAGCTCACGCCGTATGGAGTCAGGATGCGTATAATCCTTTCCCATATTGGGATACCACATGGATACATCCAGCCCATATTCCTTACAAATTCTGGATTGCTCCACAATCATTTTAATAGCGGGCAATTTCATATGAGGGCTCGAAAAATCATCATCGGTGCGGGGAGGGACAATTTCGATATGATTAGCACCGAATAAGGCTAACTCCCGAATGTACTGATCAAACTGGGCCACACTAAAAGCATCATATGCATTGGTTTTGGGGCGATAGCCCAATTGATGTCCACGAACCGGGTATCGAGGACTTGTTGACATATTGAGCCGACTATCAATACTTATTTCATTGGGACCAATATTCAACTTTCGTAAGAATCGTCCCACACCATATAGAATTCCCCGGGCATCCTTACCAACGATCACAACAGCCTTTTCATCTTCTACGGTTGTAAGTTTGTAACCTTCCTGATTGATGTCCGGAAGGAGAGAAACGGCTTTCTTCTGCTTTTCCGACAATTTGGATAAATCGTTTTCCAAGGCCAAAATAATAACCGGCTGACCCGTCTTAGAAGTGCTTTTGGCAATGGGAAGATTAATATCACTTCGCTTTTTGATTTCCGTTTGAAGAATCTCAATGCTTCTTAGCAATACGCTTTTATCCTGGATGGTGGAATAAATCTGGGCTTTTTTAAGGTCAATCTGCTGAGTAAAACCCTGATAACTTGTAAATCCACATAATATAAGACTGAAATAGAGTGAGTTAATAAATAATTTCATCATGCGTAACACCGAAAAAGCTTTCAATAGAATGAAAAGTGAGTTTAATTTTTATCAAGACAAAAGGTATTTAATATTCCTCCATTTGGCTTGTAATTACTACGGAGTCTTAACAAAAACAGACTATTTAGATTATACTGAATTTTCTTCTGGCAGGTTGCTCGCGTATAGGTACGACAGGGTGGGCAGTAACTATTGGAGGAGGATAGGTGGGAGGGAAATAAACGCTAAAATCAATTGCTCATAGTTTTTTAACCATGTTGGATTAGTTGTAGTTATCACCATCAAAAATCCCCCGCCTATCCGGAGATACGTATCTTGGATTAGACAAGGGATAAATTAGAAACGATTATTCAGATATAGGGTTAGTTGTCCGAAGAGCGCTTAAAGTGCTTATCTGCAAAATTCATAAAACTTTTCCAGTCAAACGCTGTAACATCGTGCTTTCCTGCACGAATATGATAACCAACATCATTCATAATGGGTTGATGATTCCCAGGCATAGTAGTCGTTCCTAAGCCTTGCAAACCAAATAGTTCATAAACAGGTCCAGCATGATACGCGGACAAAAACTCCCCTTTGGGATCCGCCCATAAGTCTTCCTCCGCACTGGCAACATATACCGGACGTGGAGCCATGAGTGCAATCAATTCATGCTGATCAAATGGGAGTTTATCTTCATTTTTGGCATACTGGCTATACGCTGGGGCAAACCAAGCCGGCGTGATGCTGCTCACCTTCTCTATCGTTTCACCAAAATTACGCCTGGATAACGCTGCACCTCCCTCTCCCGAATCATTCGATATAACTATTTTAAAACGCTTATCCTGCGCTCCTGCCCACAATGCCGCTTTACCTTGACGTGAATGACCCATCAAAACTGATTTTCGGGTGTCCACTTCCTTTTGCGTTTCCAGATAATCCAGAATACGACTGGATCCCCAAGCCCAGGCACCTATTGCCTGCCACTCGTCACTCTTATTTGTATTATAGTCTGAAAACAGTGATACAATACTATGATCTTTCAATCCTTTTTTATCCGGAAAAATATCATGATAACACATGGTTGCAACCGCATAACCACGGTCAATCATGTCTTCAAAAGACCAACGTGACGATTGGCAACCTCGCTCCCAATCCGGATGTGTTGGTTCCTTTACCAAATGTAACGAAGGAGAGTATAGGATAGTCGAATCTTTTCTCGTACTATGGTTACCCTTGAAGTTATAGCCGATGATAACAGGAGACTTACCCTTCACGTTGTTAGGGAGGTACATCAGCAAAATAGCTTCTATTTTTTTTATGCCATTGGAAAATGTGAATTTGACCTGTCTGCGCGTGGCCTTACCATTCAAATCCAACTTATTTTCGTCAAGTAAGTCATAAGTAACTTGAATTTTTTCCTTCGGCGTCCGTCCATACATTTGAGAGGAAAATGTTTCTAAAATTTCAGGGCGACGCAGTTTTTCCCATTGTTTTGAAGTAGTTATCAAAGTACCAGAATTACTTACCAATACACGAGGAAGCGTATAATCGCCTACCTTAGACTCATCATAGTTAATTCCATTTTGCGCTTGAATATTGGGGCAGGATAGCATTAGGAACAATGCCGCCGTAACTGTTTTTTTCATCTCTTGCTTAGTTTTTATGGACCTGCACCTTTCAGAAGTACAGGCCCATAGGGTAAAATGGGTTATTAATTACGTTATTCCGGTATTACCGTCAATACAGGGACATTTCGCTCAGCTCCCGGATAACCAATATTCTGATTAATCACCCCTCTCGTATTGGCATTAATTGCAGCCGCAGGAACTGGCCATAACATATGGTGAACACTTAGTTTATATTCCGCCCAACGATGACTTACTCCTTTGTTGTAAAAGTTGTTTTTAGCAATTACCCAATCATAATAGAAATTGACTCCTGTTTGCTTTACATTGGAACCCGCGCCACCTGGACCGGAAAGATTAGCCAAGCTGTATTGCCTTCCAAAATATTCACAGTTCTTGCCAGTTTTGGCAAAAGTATAAGCAATGCGGGTCAGTTCTATATGCCGGTTTTCTTCAAAGTACAGCTCACGAGCCCTTTCATCTAGTATAGAACCGATGTTGATGTCAGATGCATTGAGTGGATCGGCACCGGCCCTGGTACGTACCTTATTCAACATATCGGCGGCTTGTCCGTTATTACCTTTCCAATAATGAGCTTCACTCATCAGTAGGTAAACTTCCGCAGATCTATATATATACATAGGTGTTTGCCCGCCCCAATTCCAGTCCGAAGACAAAGGATCTGGAACAAAAGTCTTGAAATGTGGCCATTGATACCAAGATCTAATGGAGTCCTCAACAGACATCGCAGGATTTTTGATTAAGTTCTTGCCATAATAGGCATTCCCTTTTGTTTTAAGAACTGGGTCGTTGTACCACATATCGGCTGGACTCTCCCAACTATCACGATTATAAACGCCTCGTAAATCCTGCTTCTCTTTATTTGTCCAAATTGTGTATTGATAATAATTGGTAGATCTTGCTCGCCCTATACCTCGTCCGTAAGTTTTGTTAATTTCATACTGCGGTTCTACATTGGTAGTAAAAACAATCCCAGCTAAACCGTCCGGAGTTGTCACGCCTACGATACGTGGAAGCAAATTTCTGCCTAACTGCGAACTCAGGGAGCCGGGAGAATTAGGATAAGAAACAATGTACATCAACCCTTCTGTATTGCTCATATCCAATTTAGCTTCTACACTATGTAAATCGTGCATAAGATTGGTATTGGCCTTGGTTTGGTTGGTTGTGAATCTTTTGGTCATTAAAGGATGCTGAGCAACAATCTGTTCTCCAATCAAAAGCGCGTCATCAAATGCCCCGAGTGCAATATTTATCTTCATGAGCAAAACGCCACAAGCACTCTTACTCACACGCCCACGCACCACCGCATCTGGTACATTTTGATAGGCCCAATCCAAATCCTTTTTAAGCTTGGTTAAAATAACCCAACGGTCTGTTGAGTTGTAATCCGTTTTAGGTTCGGCAACCTCGGTTATCACAAAGGGGACATCTCCAAATTGATGCACAAGCTTATAGTACCAGTAAGCACGGTGAAAGTAAGCTTGTCCTAAAATCTTGTTTTTTTCCTCTTCGTTTTTAAACGTTCCCTTATCAATCCGTCCAATAACAATATTAGCATATTGAATTGCCAGATAAGCGTTGGTCCAGTACCAACCTACTTTTGTAAAGTCAACACTGTTGAGGTTCGCATCTGGTAAAAGTGATTTATCAATATCCATTTGCGGACCAGCCTTGTCAGTGGTACCTTCTACGGCAATATCCGACAAAATCATTTCTGTTAAGGCAGGCATACCATCGCCATTGTACTCCTGCATCATTACACCCTCACAAGCGGCAAGCGCTGATTCAAACCCTTTGCCATCTACAAAAGTATTATCTGGAGTATAAAAAGAAAGCGGTTCGGGTTCCAGCCAGCTATCACTACAACCGTTTAATATTAAAAGGGTGCTAAGACCGAATAGAGTTCTTGATATAGAATATATTTTAATTTTCATCACGCTCAAAAATTTTACAGGGTTAAGTTTATTCCTAGATTATACGTACGGGGCGTCAAAGATCCGCTTTCTGGATCCCAGAATTTCCATTTTGTAGCAACCACACCGGCATTCTGAATACTTGCCGAAACCACAAGCTTTTGTACACTCAGTTTTTGAACCACTTTTTGAGGTATGGTATAGCTCATGGTTATATTTTCTAACCTTACAAATGATCTGTTAACCCAGTTTGTACCAATATTTTTGGATCCGATACGTGCATAATCGTTTATTGGATTTGTAGATGTCCAGCGTGGGAAATCGTAATCCGATGTACGGTCGGGGAAGGAATAATTGTTTGCTGCTCGTTGAAAAGAACCGTAATATCCCAAATTAGAATAAACCATTGCCGACAACCTTAATCCTCTATATTCTACCTCATTACGTAACGACCAGCGAAAACGTGGCGTAGTATAACCCTGGAATACCTTATCCTTGTTGTTCATGATTCCATCACCATTAACATCTTTATACTTAAAGTCGCCAGGCTGTAACCCATACTTGAGTGCTTCCTCTTTTTCGCTTAGTTGCCATACACCGGCTCTTTCAAAGGTCCAAATGCGGTCCGGATCTTGACCAATAAACCAACCATTGGTTTCATCATTTGATTCTTTCTGGCCAATAACCTTTCCATTGGCATCGAGAACATCTACTTTATCACCGTATAGCGAATTAATTTTTCTGCGGTTAAGACTAAAATTTGCAGAAGCGTTCCAGGTAAAATCGCCGCTCCTCAAAATGGTACTATTTAAAGTTAGCTCGGCTCCATTATTTTGCATATGCCCCAAATTGCTCATAACGCTCTTATAGCCTGTAATATCTGGTAATGCCCTTGATACTAACAAGTCGTTGGTACGTGTGGAATACACCTCCACCGAACCGGTGAGCTTATTGTTAAACAATTCAAAATCAAGACCGGCATTGAACGAAGCGGAACGTTCCCAGCGCAGGTTATGATTAGCCATGGAAGTGACATAGATCTGGGAAGTACTAAACACTTTACCCGATTGATCGATATAGGGTAGGAGCCCGGAGCCCATTCT
>CALGRQ010000397.1 GCA_937880795.1 uncultured Dyadobacter sp.
AGTATGAACTAGGGTTAGAAGACCTTCAATTAAAAGGCTGGAAGCTATCAGAAATAAAAAATAAAACTCACATATTTACAAAAGATATTTCTAAAAAGGTTAGATATTGTTTAGATTATTGTGAAGATTACGTTGATCGTCCTAGTAAATATTATGAGAAAGTTTATTCAGACTTTGGCTGGGAGTTAGTTTATAGAAATAAAGATATTTTTTTATGGAAAATAGAAATACTTATGATAATTATAAGAGTACAAGTCTGTTTGCAAAACGTTATATTTGGTAGACTGGAGTTCCTGTCTTTGGTTATAGTTATTACTGGTAATGTTGACGTTGGCAGAAAACGTGGATTTTCCCCGAGGTTTAGGTGCGTGCGACCACACCAAACTAAAATCACTGGATACACCCTGATTGGTCAATTGTTTCACCTCGTCGCTGGAACGGTTTCGTGCTATCCGGAAGGAGAAATTTCCATTGTATTGATACCGCTTGGAATAGGTAGAGGCCAATCCAACACCCCAGCTACCTGAGGAGTAAATTTGACCGGTAACGGCAGCATTCACGTATTCGCTAATGGCGAAGTAGTACCCCCCATCCCGCAAGTAAAAACCACGTCCATTAGGCTCCTCTCCATACGTTGGGAATAGTATACCCGACGTACCAATTTCCTTTTTCTTCGGAAATGGGAAAAAACCGAAGGGCAAACCTATCGGCAGAGGTATATCGCCGATCACCAGATTGAACGGGCCTGAAATGACCTGCTTCTGGTTTACCATTTTAATTTTGGGGGCATTGATAAAAAAGTGCGGATGTGTTAGGTTACAGGTTGTATACATCGCATGCTCGATGTAGAAATTACCCTCTGTATCTTTTTTTACCTTGTCACCCCGTATATTACCATCGCCTTCTGCGGTAACTATACCTTGAATAATGGCCTTTTTGGATTTGAAATTATATCGGATTTCCTTCGTGTTGAAAGTCTGCGCACCATCCTGGAAGATCGGTTCGCCGATCATCTTCTTAGAGGTTGAGTCGTACGTACCCTTTGCATAAACCTCGTTCGTGATCCAGTTGAGACGAATATAATCCGCTTTCAAATTAATTTTCCCATACGTTACCTCCGCATTGCCATACATATGGACCTGTTTGAGGGCAACATCAGATATGGTCGAATCCTGGGAGTCATACTTCACCATGAACTCGAGGTCATCCGGGTCAGATAGGGTGTCAGCGGCCGTAGAATCGGCTTGAATGGAAAGGCTATCCTTTACATTCAGGGAGTCTTTTCGGGTCTCGATGGGAGACTTCAGCGTATCCGATTTTGCTTTACTTTTGGGTATAGCAGTCGTATCCGCTTTTTGCGTAATCTGGCTGATATCTTTGTTTTTATCAGCTTTTTGATCAGATCTGCCTAAGCGTAGCGGCACGCATCCAAATGTGCCTAGTAAAAGAAACGTAACAATTCCTAGCGATATAATAATCGCCTTTCTTTTCAGTTCTAACAAATAGAGTATTTTTGCATAAGGAATTTCAAAATTAGTGGAGAAACCCCTAAAGAGTAACGCCGTAACTAAAAAATAATGTTAAAAGTTCTTAAAACTCTGATTTTAGCCTGTTTCTTATTAACAAGTGTTGCATTTGTTTTTCAGGATGAGCCGGTTTCAGCCAGTAAAACTGATAGTAAAGTCAAAACCGTTGTCATTGATGCGGGGCACGGCGGAAAGGATCCGGGAACAAAAGGACGATATACAAAAGAAAAAGATGTTGCCCTCAGTGTGGCACTTAAACTAGGACGTAAAATTAAAGAGGAGACACCTGATGTGAAGGTTTTGTATACCCGCTCCACAGATGTTTTTATAGAGCTAGGGGAGCGTTCTGCATTTGCCAACCGAAACAATGCCGATCTTTTTATTTCCATTCATTGTAATGCTACACCTAGCTCCCGTAGTGTGAGAGGCACCGAAACCTTTGTAATGGGTTTGCATAAAACGGAGGGCAACCTGGAAGTAGCGAAGCGTGAAAACTCGGTTATTCTTCAGGAAACAAACTACAAACAAAAATATAAAGGGTTTGATCCGGATTCTCCATTGGCACACATTATGCTGGCCAATTATCAAAGTGCTTTTATATCCAGTAGCGTAAAGTTTGCAGACCAGGTAGAACGGAAGTTTAAATCCGTATCGGGTCGTGATAGCCGTGGTGTGAAACAGGCTGGATTCCTTGTATTATGGCGGGCCGCAATGCCTAGTGTTCTGATCGAAACAGGATTTTTATCTACTCCTGATGAAGAGGAATATTTAAGTTCGGATGATGGACAGGATGAAGTTGCGCACTCTATTTTGCTCGCATTTAAGGCTTATAAGAAGGAGATGGACCAATAAGGCACGTCAATGCTTTTGGTCAGGTTATTTTAGTAAATGTTCATGCTTTGGCGATGTCAGAGCTAACTAGTTAGTCCATGAATATATCAAAAGAAGCGAAGGTCGGGTTAATGGCTATCGTAGCGATGGTGGCGTTATACTTTGGCTTTCATATTTTGAAGGGTTCCGATGTATTTTCAAGAACGTATAAGTATTACGTGGTGTATGATAATATTGATGGGCTTACTGCGTCCAATCCGGTTTTACTGAATGGCCTCAATGTGGGAAGGGTACAGGCTATTAAACTTTTACAAGAACGCCAGAACAAGCTTCTCGTTACACTTGATGTTCAAAAGGATGTAGCCTTACCGGTAGGAACAGTGGCAAATCTTGCCGATGGAGGCCTATTGGGGGGCAAAGTCATCCATCTGGTAGTTGGGAAGTCTGGTAATTTGCTGGTGGATCAGGATACTTTGTCGGGCATGAAGGAAGCTGGTATATCAGCCCTTCTTCAGGAAAAGGCGTTGCCCTTGGTAACTCATGCCGATTCGCTGGTGAAGAATCTTGACATTGTAGCCTCTGGCTTTAAAGAAACAGGGTTAATCCTGAATCAGGTGCTTAAAAATTATGATCAGGCGGGTACAGATGTGCAAGGTTTGCTTAAAGACAACCGTAAAAACCTGCTAGCAATAACGACCAACCTGAATAAGTTATCGGCATCGCTTGTCGAAACCGAAAAGGAGTTAAAACCTTTGTTGGCTAAAACAGGCACGCTTGCCGATTCCTTGAATGCATTGCGCCTGGGTGAAACTGTTCAGGGGGCTAATAAAACCATTGCTGAGCTTCGCCAGATTTTAGCAAGTGTAGAATCTGGAAAGGGAACTGCGGGGAAACTGATCAAGGATGAAACGCTATATAATAATCTGAATCGTACCATTGTCAGTCTCAATAAACTGATGACGAATTTAAGAGAAGAGCCTAAACGCTATGTGCATATATCAGTTTTTGGGAAAAAGGATAAAGGACCCGCTGAGTCACCCATTGACACCACAACTGTAATTAAATAGGCTGAGCCTCGTTTTTACCGTTACATTCTCATTGAAAGTCGTTTGCGAGCCGCGGACGACTTTTTTATTTTCTATATCCTGATAGGATTCATGTGTTTTTGTATTTAATATGTGGTTAAATTCAATCATCAACTCATGCCAAATCAGCAAACAATACAGGAATTATTGACTGCCCTAAACCTGAAATACGATCAGGTGAAATTAGGTGGCGGACTTAAGAAGATCGAGGCACATCATAAGAAAGGAAAACTTACTGCTCGGGAACGAATAGATTATCTGATAGACTCCGATACTTATTTTTTGGAAATTGGTGCTTTTACCGCCGATGGGATGTATGAAGAGGAAGGAGGCTGTCCTTCGGGTGGTGTAGTTACAGGCATTGGCTATGTTTCTGGTAAACAATGTATGCTGGTAGCCAACGATGCCACGGTAAAAGCGGGTGCATGGTTTCCCATTGCTGCTAAAAAGAATCTT
>CALGRQ010000398.1 GCA_937880795.1 uncultured Dyadobacter sp.
AGCTCATTGGCCCCGGAAAACTCAGCTATATAGTACGATTTGATCTCTCCTTCAAATTGGCTGGAAAAATTCAGCATACATTTTAAATCATCAAATTTATAGTTCCTTCCTTTAGAGGTAATCAGTTGTGCAGCAAACCTGCCATCTGAAATTTTCATCCGGCAGAAACTACATGCGTCAACATTTAGTTTTATGGGTTCAGGGGCATTGTTGTTGCATGACCATAACATACTGATGGAAAAAAACATAAAAATGACAACAACTGATTTTCTTTTACCGGAAAACTTTTTTGAAAACCCAAATTCTTTCAACACTGAAAACAACAATAACAAACCTACTGCCACAAATAACCAACCACCAATATGGGGTATTGAATAAGCGCCAAAATTGAGCAGTTGCTTAAAACCAATCAATGGAGGTTGGTAGGCCATTCCAGGAACTTTAATTGCCGCGTTCGGGTCGAGGTTATGACCGTAGTTGTATTCCCAAATCCAAAAATCAACCATAGCCACAATTCCAAAAACCACAAAAGCAATAAATGCGATCAGGAGCCACCTTCTGGTAGCACGTATGGATGCCAGCAAAAATAACAGAGCGAACGCACCGATGAGGTAAGGCAGAATAGTGAACTCAATAAAGTCTTCCGCATGCAAAGTCTTCATACCTATATAATGATTGAGTCCATTAATAATGTCAACATCCCCCGCCAGTTTATTTGACCAAATTTGCAAAGCCAGTCCTTCAGGGTATTGGGGGGCATCCAGTTCAATTTGCCATATGGGTACAAAATTGGAAACAATCAGCATTAGCATTGATAGAACTAGAAATACTCTTGACAGGATCGATATCTTGGTTTTCATTGCCTTTGGGTTAATTATGAATGAGTCTCGTTATAAAAATTAAAAAGGGCAGTTCGTTCATTAAACGCCTGCCCTTTAATCAAGTGCGGGCTATTTACTATTGAGCCGCAGTTTTTTCACCCAGCCAGAATTTAAGAGGAACATTACTTCCTGCAGGGGAAACTCTAATGTAACCCGACATTTCCTGGTGCAGTGCAGAGCAGAAATCGGTACAATAGAATGGGAAAATACCTATACGATCAGGCACCCATTTGATGGTAGTAGTTTCACCAGGCATAATCAGGAGCTCACCGTTGTTGGCCCCTTTTACAGCAAATCCGTGTGGTACATCCCAGTCTTGTTCCAGATTAGTAACGTGGAAATAAACTTCATCTCCCATTTTAACGCCCTCAATATTATCAGGAGTAAGATGGGAACGGATTGTTGTCATATAAACATGTACTTTATTACCTACGCGCTCCACTCTGGCTTCACCTTCCCCATTGGTTTTGTAAGGATGTTTGTTTTGATTGATATCAAAAATCTTCAACTGTTTACCACTTATGAGTTCAGCGGGAATTGCCTGTGCATAGTGAGGCTCACCAATCGTTGGGAAGTCCAGAATAAGCTCCATTTTGTCGCCGCTGATATCATATAGTTGTGCACTCTGCGACAATTCAGGACCGGTAGGCAGATAACGATCTTTGGTAATTTTATTGTAGGCAACCAAATATTTCCCAAATGGTTTTTTCGTATTACCTCCGGGTACCATCAGGTGACCAACTGAATAAAAAGTAGGTTGACGGTCCAGTACTTTTAAGTCTTTAATATTCCACTTTACTACTTCCGACGAAACAAAGAAAGAAGTGTACGCATTACCGTTGGCATCAAATTCGGTATGTAATGGCCCCAGGCCGGGTTTTTCTACTTCGCCATACAATGCGGCTTCGTATTTTATAACAGGTACACCTGCATATTTTTCTTCTTCAAAATTTTTGTCGGCAATAGCTTTTTGAATTTTGTCGAAGCTGAATACAGGTAATAAAGCGGCCAGTTTGCCACTACCCACAATATATTCTCCTGTAGGGTCCACATCACAACCATGTGGTGATTTGGGGCAAGGGATAAAATATACGAGATCGGGAAACTCTGCAATATCCAATACGGTTACCTCATTTTTTATTTCGGAAGTAGCAGTGTGGCTATGTTCGTCAAATTTATTATGAGCATATTTTACACTCTGTTTTTTGCCTTTGCCTGCTTTTACATACTCTTCCGCTTTTTTCCAGTTTACAGCCATAATGAAGTCTTTATCATTTTTGGAAGCATTTACTTCCAATAAAGTATTTGCCTGTTCAGTATTGTAGCAACTGAAGAAGAACCAACCATGCGACTTTCCTTTTCCCGCGCGTGCCAGGTCAAAATTCACACCAGGTGTTTTAAGTTGAAAGGCAAGATTCATTTCGCCATTCTCCTTATCAATACTTACAAAACTGATATGCCCTTTAAAATTCTCTTTATAGGATTCTATAGGCACATCGCTGTTTGCGTCTTCAGGCACACTGAAGCGGGTGCTAGCTACAATATATTCTGAATTTTCAGTTCCAAACGGCGAGCTGTGGTTTCCACCGCTATTAGGAAGTTCAATAATTTCAGCTGTGCGGAAAGTTCTGAGATCAATACGTGCGAGCCGGGGAGTATTGTTTCCGTTTACAAATACCCATTTACCGTCGGCTACGCCATTATTCATCGACATTTCCACGTGGTGCAGGTCGTCCCATGGCACAAAACCGTGAGAGGTATTGAGCATCGGTTTAGTTTCTTCGCTAAAACCCCAGCCTTTTTCCGGATCTACAGAAAATACCGGAATTACCCGCAATAAACGACCACTGGGCAATCCATATACACTTAGCTGACCGCTAAAACCTCCGGATACAAAATTGTAAAATTGATCATATTGCCCAGGCGCAACGTACACCTTAGAGGCGGCATCGCCACCTACTGCGCTACCTGTACCTTTGGGCTTACAGGATAACACAGATATTGTTGCTGCCAGCAATAATAGCAGCACTAGATTATTTTTATGCATTGTGTTGTAGTTTTAGTTGGATTATTTTACACCATCGTTACTACGCATATACTCTACAATACTGCGAGCTTCGGTGTCGTTCAAATTTTGATTAGGCATACGAACCAAACAAATTTCAAGTTGAGCCTGAAGCTCAGGATCTTTTTCAATCATAGGATCCGGATTAGTGATAAA
>CALGRQ010000399.1 GCA_937880795.1 uncultured Dyadobacter sp.
GCGCTGGCTAATGAGAAAGTCTTTGCCGCGATAAAGCAATCCCAATGGTTCGTGAAGGCCCGTGGCAAAACGTTTAAAGGATGGTCGTCCATCGCCTTTAAGATATGGGTTGGAAATCATCCACACTTCACCTCGGCGTGTAGAAGCGGCCAGGCGTCCGTCGGGTAATGCTTGTAGTCCTCCAACTTCCATTTTTATATCCTCAGGTATTGGAATGGTGATGATTCGATAATAATCATCTTCTTTTTGCTGACCGGACTGCGCCTGAACGCTGAAATATCCGAAAGAAATCAGTGTTGTTAAAAGTATATTTTTCATTGATAGCAGTATCAAATAGAGTCTGAAATATGAATGCGATAAGGGTTACCAGAACATGGTATATGCACTGGAACGCCCCACGGGAAGGAGCATTTCTTTGCCGTCACCTTTGGGACGGAGTATCACTTGTGCTTTTTTATCCAGGCGGATAAAATAACGATTATCGATTTGATACAACCCTTTCTCAATGAGCACAATGTCTTTTCCCTGAGCCAGTAGCGCATATACATTTCCTTGTGACGTACCGTTTATCTGAAGCGTACGCGTTATACCATCATACTCGGAGGTTAGCTTATCTGTTATTTCAGCACCTCCGATGGCATACTTGAAAGTGGGGGTACCTCCCTGGTCCAACTGGTACCCTTTGAAATTGATATCGGAAGAGTCTGGCCAGGTGGTGGAATTATCCGCTAGAATTGCGAAACTACTTTTTCCTGATACAGGTACGGTTAGGCCGGCAGGGTAGAGTAGTTGTGGTTCGCCACGTTGGTACCACATTTCTGTAACGTTGGCAAATTGCCCTTTCCAGGCTTGTAAAAGTGCACCGCGGTTGAGATCAACGGTATAGTTCCAGCCTTGGGGATTTCCCACCGAAATACAGTGCGTGCGCTTAGAAGTTTCGCCGTCGAGTAAAATAAAAGAACGAACCATTTCTGGTTTCATTTCTGGTTTTACACTGATATAGGGTTTCGGTTCTGGCTCGGGGAGGGATGAAAGCGCGTGCAAATCATAAGAACGGATTCCTGCTTTTTCTACACGTAGCCCCAATGCCGGACGCATCCAAGGGAAACGGGAATAGTGTATTTTGAAAGGGTGTTTACCAGGTGATAGGGTAATGGCGCCGGTATGACTTTCCTGAGAAGAGCTCTCACCTTTTTGAATCACACTTTTGCCATCAATATCCAATGTAAAAACGTTTCCCTGATATATGCTTGTGAATTGATATTCACCGCCTTCACGAATGTCTATATTCCCTTCATAGAAGAGGTGAAATTCCCGCAGACCTTTGGATACCTCTTGTGTAAGCGCATCAGCTTTACCTTCATGGTCAAGTTTTTCGAAGGTTTTACTATCCCATTTGTCGGCATATAGCTTGTAAGACATATCTGTGAGCGTGGCCGGTTTACGGCTTGCGAGCAACTGATAGCCGATGTTCCGGAATGCAATCGTACCCTTTTTTACTTCAAAAGAAATGGGAGCTGAGTCCACATGCTTATCAAGTGGTAAATATACCGTTTCCAGTACGGTAACACCGTTCAGGCTTAGCTTATTAAGTCGGCCTGATTGCGGAAGTAGGGGAACACTGGCATCGTATGCCAATTCCAACGTTTGCCATAAGCCAGGAACCTTTGCCGCGTTTTGGGTGGGGAATTGTCCCAAATAGCCAGAGGTATGGGCATCCATTGCAGGCTTACGCCCACTATCTGAAATCAGTAATTTTTGGTTGCCTGGCAGGATTATATACCCCTCCGCTCCGGGTGAAACCATAAACTCCATCGAAAGTCGCAAATCAGCAGCTTTCAGTTTGGTGGTAATGAGATTACCGGGAGTTCCGATCAATATGCCTTCACCTGCGGTAAATCGAGGCTTAGAGGCGTTATTGGGGTTAATGGTAACACCACCCTGAACAGACCAGTTGGGTACAGAACTTTCAAAAGCAGTGAGGTCTTTAAGAGGGAGCATCGAGTAATTGCCGTTCTGTTCCTGCGCCAACGCAACAAGCGGACAGGAAAGGAAGAGCAGAGATAACTTATTGATCAGTGTTTGCATTGAGAGGTATTAAGTGTAGTATGTACATTTAAAAACGAATTAAATAAAAAAAGGCCAGTAATATAGCGTTATTTGAAATTATCTGGACAATTTTGAGAAAAAGGGAATTTGTCGCACTGGACAAATTCCCTTTTGAATCATCGAAATTCTAATAACCTTCGTTTTGTTTGAGTAGTGGAGAAACGGAGAGCACGTTTTGACCTATGGGGAAAATCTTGGTATGATCGTCTTTATCAGGAGTTTTGTCCCACCAGCTTCCCTTCGTAAACTTATCAAATCGGATCAGGTCGGTGCGACGTCTTCCTTCTGCTAAAAATTCTCGCCCCCATTCATCCAACAATTCCTGTTCAGTAATTTGAGAGCCGGATTCGTTGTAAAGACTGGTAGATCCGGCAGGGTAATTACGTTTTCTAACTGCATTGAGTAACTTGGCTGCACTGGATTTGTCGCCTGCTCTAAATTTACATTCAGCAAGTGTATAGTAAATTTCTGCAAGTCGTACCTCTGCAAAATCTGATTCGATTTTGTTCACATCGTTGGAAGGATAAAAAGGGTATTTAACAAAATAAACCCCCGAATTTTGATCTGCATGGCTCATATCCGATTGTTTGTCGGTTGGCGTTTCCCCCGGACCGTAGCTAACCAATTTATCACCCACCTTGCGATTGAATATTCCCACCTGATCTCTAATATACAATGCGTAGCCATTGTCGCTGTAAACGGTATCTTTTCCACCGTTATAGGTGAGGTAACCGAATAGGAACATACCCTCACGAGTGCTGTTGCCCAGGTTTTTATATAATTTCAAACGGAGGTCGTCGGGATACTTATTAAATTTTACAAAAGGTTTACCCAGCTCAAAGGTATACTCCTTACCGTCGACGTCTCTTCCCGGTTGTAAAGCATATCTGGGGTTTAACCGCCCCCAATCTGTAAAACCGAAATATTCATGAGCTAAAAACGGTGCTGCCCAACGGTACATTCCTCCGTCGTAGTGCCATGAAGTTCTGCTGAAAGATCCGGGAAAAGCAAAGATCGTCTCATCATTTTTATCGTTATTCCAGTCAAATGGGGCATACCAGGTAGAGGCTATGCGGTAGGAGCCATATTTGCCATCAATAATTTCCTGACATATAGCGGCGCTTTCATTGTATTTGGGTTGGCCGATATATACCTGAGCATTGAGGTAAAGCCTTGATAATAATGCCATTGCTCCGGCTTTAGTCCATCTTCCCTGAAAATTTTCGGTACTCGGAGAACCCTTGGTAGCGAGGTCGTTTATTGCTTCTTTGAGTTCTTTTTCAATAAAAGCGAATGTTTCCTGTGGCGTTGCCTGAGCAAGTCCCGTTGTTTGATCCTTAAATTTTGTAGCAATCGGGATGTTTCGGTATAAATCAAATAACCGTAGATAGTACCAAGCCCGCATGGTACGAAGCTCAGCTATGAGCATTTTTAGCTCACTTTCAGGCATATTAAATTCCGTTGCATTCAGGCGCTCCAGA
>CALGRQ010000400.1 GCA_937880795.1 uncultured Dyadobacter sp.
ACATCCTTTTGCCAGTAGCCGCTTCTACACCCACAACCGACTTTCCGGAGGTATTCCATTTTAGGTATCCACCTTTCATATCATATACTTCGGTAAAGCCATTTTGATGCAATATTTCAGCAGCTGCTGCACTTCTTCCACCAGCAAGGCAGTATACAAATACGGGCTTGGTTTTATCGAGCTTGGCAATGTTATTTTTGAAGGCCTGATCCTTATAGTCGATATTTTTGGAGTTGCCCAAATGCCCTTCTTTGTATTCTCCCGGTGTTCGGACATCTATTAATTGGGCATTTTTAGACGCGGCCAATTTCTTTTCGAAGTCGTCGGGGGTGAGTACGGTTTGTGCTTTGGCAAACAATGCCGAGCATAGAAAGCTGACGATTAATATGAACTTACTTTTCATCTTTGGTGAATTAACCTGTTAGTATTGTAAATTTACGTTAAAATAACTGGTCGTTTATGGATGACCATTTTTTTGTGTTATTTTGTACCGTTAACATAATACATTTCTAATCAAAACCAAAGCTGCAAATGAGTACGATTCAGTCAGTACATGCAAGACAAATTCTGGATTCAAGAGGAAACCCAACAGTTGAAGTAGATATTCGTACCGAGAATGGTTATTTAGGTCGTGCTGCTGTTCCATCTGGAGCATCAACAGGAAAGCATGAAGCAGTTGAGCTTCGCGATGAAGACAAAAGTGTCTATGTAGGTAAGGGAGTTTTGAAAGCGGTTGAAAATGTAAATGACATTGTCTTTCCAGAACTGATAGGTTGTTCAGTATTTGAGCAAAATCTGATCGATAAGATTATGCTTGAATTGGATGGCACTCCTAACAAAAGCAAATTAGGTGCTAATGCTATCCTAGGAGTTTCTTTGGCCGCTGCTAAGGCTGCTGCTCAAGAAGCAAACCTTCCATTGTACCGTTACATTGGTGGTGTAAATGCAAATACGCTTCCTGTTCCTATGATGAACATTTTGAACGGTGGAAGTCATGCCGATAACTCAATCGATTTCCAGGAGTTTATGATTCTTCCTGCAAAGGCAGATACTTTCTCTGAGTCGTTGAGAATGGGTGTTGAAGTTTTCCATACATTGAAAACTGTATTGAAAAGCAAAGGATATTCTACCAACGTAGGTGACGAAGGTGGATTTGCTCCAAACATTAAATCAAATGAAGAAGCGATTGAGGTAGTTTTGACAGCAATCGAAAAAGCAGGTTATAAGCCAGGTGAAGATATCTTCATCGCTATGGATGCAGCTGTTTCTGAATTCTACGAAAACGGTCTATACCACTTCAAGAAATCGGATGGTCGTAAATTGACTTCTGATGAAATGGCTGACTACTGGACTCAGTGGGTAGCTAAATATCCTATCATTTCTATTGAGGATGGTATGGACGAAGATGACTGGGCTGGTTGGAAAACACTTACAAATTCAATTGGTAAAAAATGCCAGTTGGTAGGTGACGACTTGTTCGTAACAAACGTTACTCGTTTGCAACAAGGAATTGAATCTCAAATCGCTAATGCTGTTTTGGTAAAAGTTAACCAAATTGGTTCGTTGACAGAAACCATCGATACAGTTAACCTTGCTAAGAGAAACAGCTATAAAACAATCATGTCGCACCGTTCCGGTGAAACTGAGGATTCTACTATTGCTGATCTTGCTGTTGCGTTGAACACAGGTCAAATCAAGACTGGTTCGGCTTCTCGTTCTGATCGTATGGCTAAATACAATCAGTTGCTACGTATTGAAGAAGAACTTGGAGAAAGTGCATACTTCCCAGGATTGAAATTCTAATCCATAAATTTGGACCGGGGCCTGTGGCTCCGGTTCTTTCCTTTTTGTATGTCGGAGCTAAAAAATCATTGGCTGTTTAAGCCTTTTCGTAATTTTTATACCGCTACGTTGGTGGTTTGGCTCGTATGGATTGTTGCGCTTGATAACAATAATATCAGGATCGTAATAGCCAATCGAATTAAGATGATGACACTAGAGAAGGAAAAGAGTGTTCTCAGTGAAAAGATAAAGGTGGTGAAAAAGGAAAGAGATGAGGTTCTGGGTAATCCACATATGCTCGAAAAGTGGGCCCGGGAAACATACCTTATGAGAAGGCCCAACGAAGATGTCTACGTAATTGTAGATGAAAATAATACACCGCTAGAAAGCACTACAAAATAAATTGCCTCGTATTCCGGACCTTTGTTCGCACACCGAGAAATCATTTAATTACTACCGTATACTTTGATTCAAGTTCTTTTTGTTTGTTTAGGTAATATATGCCGTTCCCCGATCGCAGAAGGAGTTTTTAAAGAATTGGTTGCTAGAAAAGGGCTAGACCATATGATTCGATGCGATTCTGCGGGTACCGCAGCATATCATATAGGCTCACTTCCGGATAAGCGCATGCGCCAAGTTGCTTCGGAGCGAGGACTAACGCTTACACACACCGCACGTCAACTCAGCGCTGACGATTTTGAGAAATTTCATTACATCATGGCGATGGATGAATCGAATTTTGAGGACATTCGCAACGAAAGCTATCAGTCCACAGGTCAATATTTGGCGGACCACAGACTATATCTTTACCGCTTGTTCGATGCAGAGCGGGGTGGGGCTAAGATCGTTCCGGATCCTTATTTCGGCGAGATGGCCGACTTTATTGATACCTATAATATTGTGGAAAGAAGTGGGGCTCAATTTTTAGATTATCTCATTGAGACCCATAATTTATCTACCGATTTAGGAGATTAATCTGCAACCTCATTTGTTTATACATCAGAACTTTAATACTAAACATTATATATTTTGAGCAAGAAAGTCATTCTCATTATTATGGATGGATGGGGAATCGCTAAGATTGGCGAGGAAAACCGTTCAGCAGTTGTTGCAGCCAATACACCTTTTTACGATAGCATTTTACAGAAATACCCACATAGCAAGCTAGCTGCAAGTGGTTTGGCAGTTGGGCTTCCAGATGGCCAAATGGGTAATTCAGAAGTGGGTCATACGAACCTGGGAGCAGGACGTGTGGTGTACCAGGATTTGGTAAAAATTAATTTGGCTGTCAGTGAAGGTACTTTGGGTAAAGAAAAAGTGCTGGCTGATGCTCTGGATTACGCGAAGCAACAAAACAAAAAAGTGCATTTTATCGGATTGGTTTCTGATGGTGGTGTACATTCTCACATCGATCACTTGAAAGGTCTTTGCAAAATTGCCGCTGATAAAGGTCTTGACAACGTATATGTTCATGCTTTTACAGATGGACGTGACTGTGACCCTAAGAGTGGGCTTGGCTTCTTGACAGAACTTAAGGATACCATGGCAGTTACAACAGGTAAGCTTGCCAGTGTAACGGGTCGTTACTATGCCATGGATCGCGACAAGAGATGGGAGCGTGTTAAGCTAGCTTACGATGCTATGGTCTTAGGAGAAGGAAAACACGTTTTGGCTAACGATGTCTTAAAATCCGTTGAGGAATCGTATCAGGAAGGTGTGACAGATGAATTTATTATGCCAATTGTGGCTGTGGATGAATTGGGCAAGCCCTTGGCTGTGATCGAAGAGGGAGATGTAGTATTGTGCTTTAATTTCCGTACCGATCGTGGACGCGAAATTACCGAGGTTCTTACCCAGCAGGATTTTCACGAGCAAAATATGCATAAGCTCAATCTGCGCTACATTACCATGACTAACTATGATGATACATTCCAGGGTGTAGAAGTCATTTTCGATAAGGATAATTTAAATAATACATTAGGCGAGGTATTGGAACGGGCAGGTAAAAAGCAGATCCGGATTGCCGAGACAGAAAAGTACCCACACGTTACATTTTTCTTTTCAGGAGGTCGTGAAGAACCATTTGAGGGAGAAAGCCGTTTGTTGTGTCCATCGCCAAAAGTAGCAACTTACGACTTACAACCAGAAATGTCTGCATTTGGTATTCGGGATTCCATCATTCCTGAGCTTATTAAAGAGGATGTGGACTTTGTATGTCTGAATTTTGCAAACCCGGATATGGTTGGTCATACAGGTGTATTTGAAGCAGCTGTAAAGGCGTGTGAGGTAGTAGACCAGTGTGTGCAGGCCGTAGTTACAACAGGTCTTGAACATGGCTATTCTTCAATCATTATTGCCGACCACGGTAACTCGGATTATATGTCAAACGATGACGGCTCACCAAACACCGCCCATTCGTTGAATTTGGTGCCATGTGTGTTGGTTGACAATACGTATAATACGCCAATTCATGATGGTAAATTGGCCGATGTAGCTCCAACTATTTTGGCTTTGATGGGTATTGCCAAACCGGAAGAAATGACTGGAAACAGTATTTTATAAAGAAACACCTTTCTTAAGTGTTAATTTTGCAGAGAGTCTTTCCAAAGGCTCTCTGTTTTTGTTTGACAGATACTATACAACTCGGTTCATTATCGTTTATCATGCAAAAGAAATTAGTCTTTTTATTCAAGTATATTTTTTTGAAAACAACAATTTTTACGGCATGTGTTTGGGCTATATGCTTAAACTCTTGTAAAGATGCGGAGCAAGACATGACGCACGAAAAGGTGTTCTATGATGTTCGAGGTTTTATAGAAATGCAGGCAGCCCAGCTTAATCAACTCAAACCTGAGGTTTTTAAAATAACCGAAATGGGTTCTGATAAAAATGAAATAACCACAAGAAATATTGATTGGACCAAAGAATTGGAGTTATTCGCACAAGCAGATATTAACAAGCCTTCGTACCGGCAGAGCTACACGACCAGCCGACAGGATTCAAATACCTATATATATATATCGAAAGAGGGAGATCGCCTGGCCGTCCGTCAACTAACCATCCGGGTTGATGAGACCGATCAGCCCGTTTCTATGGAAGCAAAGGTCAAGACAGAGAATAAATTGTATGCTTCGGAGAAGAATATTATGCTGAAATGTGAAAAAGTTCAAAATCAATTTCGCATTACGTCTTATCGTATATCAGGCTTTCAAAAACTGGTGATGATGGATGAAAAGCCGTTTTTGGTACAATCGAAGATCAAATATTAAGACAACTTGCATTATTTATGGCTGTATCCTAATGCCATAATTTGGGTAAAGATTACCCAAAAATATAGATAAGAAGTACTGGGGTGCTCTCTCGATTTATTTTTATAGAATTTTACAAAAAAGCCAATAGCAATTTGCTAGGGGCTTTTTTAGTATTATTTGCAGTTCATTTCATCTGCATTTAGAAGAAGTTTTAGTTGATACGGCACAAAATTGTTGTATTTAATTCCGAAGATTAACCAATCATGTATCATGGTTTACTGATCGAGGTGACCAGTTATGTAAAAGCTAAATCAAACTATAACATCTATTATCAATGCAGCAGCAAGAACAGAAAAGTAAGCAAAGTATAGCTTGGGCAATGGTAGTTGTCCTGGGGCTAGCTACGGCCATGTTTGGCTACTTATTTACAACGCAAAAGAGTGAGCTTTCAAAACAAGAAAGCATGGTGGTTGAAAAAGCCAGAGAGTTGGCAGAAACAAAAACCAGACTGGATTCTATTTCTACGGTACTGGATGCGAAAATTGCAGAAATTACAAAGTTAGGTGGAGACATTACCGAACTCACCAAAGTAAAAGAGCAACTTGAAGCCGACAAGCGGGCATTTAGCAGAAGCAAAAAGGTAGAAACCGGAAAGTATCTTGCTAAAATTAAGGAGTACGAGAAGTTCTTGGCAGAGCGGGATGAGCAAATTGCTCAGCTTAAACTGGAAAACGAACACCTTGTAGCGTCTAATGACTCTCTAACTACACATGTTTCTAGCTTATCTAGCGAAAGAGAAAGATTGGTACAGCGTCAAACAGAACTTTCTGATTCGGTTGTAACATTCACCAACGCAAATAAGGAGCTTTCTGAAAAAGTAAATCAGGCAGCTGCACTTAAAGCTGCAAACTTGAAAGTACTTACTGTAAATTCAAGAGGCAAGGTAAAAGACAAAGAAGAGTATAAGGCAAAACGAGTTGATAAACTTAAACTGACTTTCAACTTGCCAGAAAATGCGCTTACAGCTCAGGAACCTAAGGATATTTATGTGCGCGTTCTTGATCCTTCTGGTGCGGTTGTAGCTGATGACGCTACGGGTTCAGGCGAATTTGAGATCAATGGCGCACCATCTAAATTTACCGCTCGTGAGTCTATCGCTTACCAGAATAACAACCAAAAAGTAGAAATGCTATATGACAATACATCACAATTCCGTCCAGGAAAATACAATGTGGAGTTATATTCAGAAGGTTACAAAATTGGTAATACCAATTTTACAATAAAGTAATTAAGGAACACACTACACGCTATACATACACTATTAGGGCGGCAAGAATCAAATCTTGCCGCCCTATTTTTATTTCTTATTCTGGTCATTGATGATGTCAATAAAATGATGAAGTTCCTGTGCTCGCTCCGGACTGGAGTCGGGATAGCTCATATCCATCTTCTTTAATTCTTCAACTATAATCTTTCCTACGGTGAGCCGAAGATTTTTCTTGTCATCGGCAGGCACCACAAACCAAGGTGCTTTTTTTGAGGCTGTTTTATTGATACAATCTTCATACGCTTTCATATAGGCATCCCACTGATCTCTCACCTTTACATCTTGTTCTTCAAACTTCCAATTTTTAGAAGGATCTTCAATACGTTCGATGAGACGTTCGGCTTGCTCTTCCTTAGAAACGTTCAGAAAAAACTTAATAACACGTATACCATTCCGGTATAGGTACTTTTCCATATTCTTGATGTCCGAATAGCGATGTTCAAACAGCTTGTCTAAATTCGTAGTAAGCTCGACTGGTAGCCGTTGTGAATTGGTGAGGATGGAGGGATCCACCTTAACCACCAGTACCTCTTCGTAATAACTACGGTTAAAAATGGTTATTGTGCCGCGTTGAGGAAGAACTGAATTTGTTCTCCACAAAAAATCGTGGCCAAGTTCTGTATCCGTAGGGCGTTTAAAAGAGTGAATTTTAACGCCTACTGGGTTCACTCCCGACAACACATGTTTGATGGTCCCATCTTTACCCGCGGCGTCCATGGCTTGAAAAATAACGAGCAATCCATAGCGATTGTGCGCGTACATCATGCTTTGGAGTTCGTCCATCTCCCGGGCCGACTCGGCTAACATGGCTTCATATTCTTCCTTATCATCATAAATATCCTTGAAACGGGTCTTTGCTTTACTCATTTCAAATTTTTGCGAGCCGTCGAAGCGGTACTGGTCAGAATTGAAACTGGACATATTTGGATGTAGATTAGTGTGAAAACGCTATACAGCTAAGTTCTTCAAAAATGCGTTGAGTTTTTCGAGGGCTCGTCCACGATGGCTGAGTTTGCCTTTTTCTTCCATGGACATCTCTGCGAATGTTTGTTCATGGCCATCCGGTACAAAAATGGGGTCATAACCAAATCCTTGATCACCTCTCTGGTTCAGTATAATTTGGCCATCAACGATACCCTCAAACTGATGAAAGATTCCATCAATGACAAGTGTAATCACGGTCTTGAACCGGGCCTTCCGATTGTCAGAATTTTGCAACCGGCTTATCAAAAGCGCCATATTATCAGCTGCGCTCCTCTGTGGACCCGCATAACGAGCCGATAATACACCGGGTTCACCATTAAGTGCGTCCACTTCAAGTCCCGTATCGTCGGAAAAACAATTGATTCCGTAATGCTCCCATATATACTCGGCTTTCTGTGAGGAGTTGTCAGCGATGGTATCCCTGGTTTCAGGTATATCGGCAGTACAGCCAATGTCCGATAACGTTAGTAAGGTGAATTCGTTACCCAAAAGGGCCTGTACTTCCTGTAATTTATGATTGTTATTGGTTGCGAAGCAAAGTGTCATTGCGCTTGGATATAGTTTTTACGATGCATTTTAATAAAAAAACGACTACTCTTTTGAAGTAGTCGTTGATATTTCTGATTTCTCTGGAATCCTTATCTTGCCGGGTGAGCAGGAGCAGCACCAGGTTTTCCTGATCCTTTGATCACATCGATCAATTCCATTTCAAACTTTAACACGGAATTGCCAGGGATTGGTCCCGTAGTTTCTGGTCCATACGCCAATCCTGATGGAATAATCAAAACACCTTTTGATCCTTTTTTCATCAGTGTCAAGCCTTCTTCCCATCCTGGAATAACCATTCCAGCACCTACTGTCAATTGAAGTGGTTCTTTTCCTTTTGAGCTATCGAATTCCTTTTCGTCAAGCAATTTACCGGTATAATGTGCTTTGATATTGTCGCCAGGAGCAGGGCTTGGTCCAGTTCCTTCTACTTCAGGAATGTAGTATAATCCCGAAGCAGTTTTAATGGCTTTGGCTTTGAGATTATTTTTAGCAATATAGTCTTCAATCACCTTGGCATCAATCGCTTTTTGTTTTTCTCCGGCCTGTGATTGTTCTTTCTGGAATTCTTCTGTTGAAAGTACGCTCACCACCTTCACCACGAAAGTAAGTTCAGAACCTTTCTTGATCATTGGAGGCATTGGCTGCATAATTTTTGCATATAGCGTATCTGCGCTGATAGATATCTTGGCGCTATCACCAGTTGCCAACAATGCAAGACCTTCCTCGAAGCTACCTTTGTATTGAGGTGCTTGCAAGACCATTTTTTGAGGTACACCTTCTTTATAAGTATCACGAAGGGTTGAGTCGCTTCCGTTTTTCAAAACAAAATGGAAAGTCATTATATCGCCAAGCTTGGCTTTTCTAGCTTTTTCGTCGTGCTCAAAAATCTGGTATTTAAGACCGTTTTCTGTAACCTGCGTGCGGTATTGGTTGCAAGCGGCTGCCAGCATTGTTATGCCAACTGCACAACCGATAGTTTTAAGATTCATTGGATTGCTGTAATTTAAAAAAATATAAAGTTGAATATTTATACAAGGCATTGATCAGTCAACGCTTAATAGCGATGCCTGATAAGATGGTAATACTGATAAAAACTGGTCAACAGTTTCCTTGATCGTTTGATCGGATCTTCCTCCCGAAGCATTTTTGTGACCACCACCACTAAAATGTGCACTGGCCAAATCGCGTACAGAGAATGAACCGACGGAACGAAACGATATTTTAACTTCACCTCTTCGTTCAATGAAGAGTGCAGACATCACTACGTTTTCTACCTGTAGTCCATAGTTAACGATTCCTTCGGTTTCACCAGGTACCGAGTTGAAACGGATCAGTTCAGCTTCTGTGAGCACCATATAGGCAGTACGGAATTCAGGAATGACCGTCAGTTTTTGAGAAAGTACATATCCTAAAAATTGCAATCTGGAAAGTGGTGCATTATCATATATAAGCCTATGAACACGGCTGGCGTCGAATCCGGTGCGCATTAAATCAGCTACGGCAAGATGAACCTCTGGTGTAACATTTGCATGGCGGAAAGAACCAGTATCGGTCATGATTCCGGCATATAGGCATTCGGCAATGGGCTGATCAATAAGTTCCGTAAGGGGAACTCCTGGTTCCATCTCTTTAATCAGGGTATAAATCAACTGAGCAGTTGCTGCTGCATAAGTGTCCCAGATCATCCACTTGGCAAAATGTTCAGGTTCCAGATGATGGTCAATCATGAGCTTGTCCGCTTTTGCCTCTTGCACCACTTTGCCTAATTCTTTAAGGCGCGAAAGGGCGGAAAAATCAAGACAACAAATGACCGATGCTTCGTCAATTTTTTGTTTGCAAAGTAACTGATCAGATCCTTTTTCGTAAATTAAAACCTGTTCTATTCCGGGTAACCAGGCCAAGTTCGCAGCATAGTCGTTTGGGCTGATCACGGTAACTGCATGACCTTTCCTGATCAAATAACTCGCCCAGCCAAGAGATGACCCTAGGGCATCGGCGTCAGGATCTCTGTGCATCGTAATGACAACATTTTGACGAACGGAGAAAAAGGAAATTAATTCATTAACAGTTTGATTCACAGATTTTTGCTTAAAGTGTACTTCGTGGCGGGTTGGATCAAGCCACAAAATTAACAAAACTGTTGGTATTTGTTCAATCTTGATTACTAAACGCTTATTCTCACACCCTCTTTTCAAGTGGGGTAGGTTGCGAGAAGGAATTGAAGGGCATATGTTGCTGAAAAATTGTAAGTTTGCACAAAATTAATTATTAGAAAGCTTATGTCAACGAATAAAACATTCACAATGATTAAACCTGATGCCGTAGCAGACGGCAATTCAGGCGCTATAATAAAAATGATTGAAGAGGCAGGTTTCCGTATTGTTGCGTTAAAGAAAACGAAACTTACGGCAGAGCGTGCGGGAGAGTTTTACGCAGTACATGCTGAACGTCCATTTTATAATGACCTTTGTAAATACATGTCGTCAGGTGCGATTATCCCCATGATTTTGGAGAAAGATAACGCGGTTGCAGATTTTCGTACTTTAATTGGTGCAACCAATCCTGCTAATGCTGACGAAGGAACGATCCGTAAGTTGTTTGCAAAATCTATAGAAGCGAACGCCATTCACGGTTCTGATTCAGATGAAAATGCTCAGATTGAAGGTAATTTCTTCTTTGGACAAGTAGAGCAGTATTAATTTTGCTACATCAAAAAAATGGCGGCTGGGATACTCCCAGCCGCCATTTTTTTGATGTTCTATTTCACAGTTTCTGTGTGAGTAACTTATCTATCACCTGTATGAGGCCATTGTCAGCATGAATATTCTTTTCAACGATTTTGGCATTTTTGTTTAGGGTAATAATTGTAGTATCTGTTCCACGTGAGATGTTAACGGTATCTTTGTTCATCATCACAATCTTTCCTCCCTTTAAATCATTAGCTACTTTTTGATGAGCATATACATGATACAACACAAATTTCAGTGCAGAGTCTTTCGGGAATGCAAGAACTTGGCTTGCTGTTAATCCAGCCAATTGGAAGGCATCATTATTAGGAGCAAAGAAGGTAAAACCATCAGTGGTCCTAAATGCATCTTGTGCTTTTGCACCAACAATGATTTCGTGTATGGTACTAAACCTATCATTTTCCGCAAGAATGTCTGTTACTGTTTTGGGCTTTACCACGTCTTTGTCACTCTCCTGACAAGAAAGTAATCCGCCCGTGAACAATGCACCAAATAAAATAAATGACTTGAAACGGTCTGTGAAATGGTTTTTTTTCATAGCTTTCGCATTGGTTAATTTTCGTAAAACTAATGGAAAATGTAGTTTCATGAATTGAAAATCTTACATTTTTAATCCTAATCTCTTAATTACAATGTTAAATTTCAAACGCTTGATGGCTGCGTGTATTGCAGTCTTGTTTTTGAATTCCGCCTTTTTGGTGTTGAATGACTCAAATGCTGACTTAAAAAAGAAGCCAGTAAAACTTTTTAATGGAAAAGATCTTACTGGCTGGAAGATCAACGGAACAGAAAAATGGTACGTTGAAAAGGGACAATTGATTTGCGAAAGTGGGCCAGATAAAGGATATGGTTATCTTACTACCGACAAATCGTATAAGAATTTTGATCTGTCTGTGAAATTCAAGCAAGACGCGAATGGAAATAGCGGCGTGTTTTTCCGTTCGTCGGTAACAGGTACTAAAGTTGCTGGATGGCAGGTTGAGGTAGCACCACCAAATCATGATACAGGTGGTGTATACGAATCTTACGGACGTGGCTGGTTGAAACAGATTCCAGATGACCAGGAAGGCTTTTTGAAAATGGGTGAGTGGAATACATTGCGTATTCGTGTAGTGGGTGATCACGTACAAACATGGCTGAACGGAATTGCAATGGTGGATTTCTCTGATGCAAAAATTGGTGCCGCCGATGGATCAATCGCTCTTCAGATTCACGACGGTGGTGGTATTAAAGTACGTTGGAAAGATATTTTGATAGAAGAGTTGTAGGACCTTTCTCAATAACTTGCTCTTTAAAGAAAAGATTCATACCGTAAATATGAATCTTAAATAGAGAATCAATAAGCTTCATGCTTTATAGTTTAGTGGTTGCGACCCCTATCAACTATAAGCGTGAAGCTTTTTTAGTTTCAGATCTGTAACTTAGTTTTTTTAGAGGGAAGCCCCTCCGCTCTCTTACTGCGTTTTAGATATAGAGGCATAGTAAAGTCAAACCCAGTT
>CALGRQ010000401.1 GCA_937880795.1 uncultured Dyadobacter sp.
TGAATCCATAGTTGGTCTGTTCATCACCGTTCACAAGGCCGGGTGGGAAAAGATTGAATGGAAGTATATTGCCATTGGGATTGGATGAATTAATGAAATAACCGAAGGAAAGCATAATCTCCTTGTTACGTTCATTGTTCAGGGCAAAAATATCCGGGAAATTAGGTTGAAGTTCAAGTCCGTATTTTGCCTCATTGGCGGCACCAGCAACCTCCTTGAATTTATCAACAGCCTTTTGAAAATTTTGTGTTTGATTCAACGGCTTTCCCGCCATAGTCAGATACACCTTCCCAAGCATGGCTTTGGCCGTGCCGGCAGTAACACGTCCCAATTCTGCGCCGCTTCTTGAATCGGGCAGGTTGGCTTCCGCAAATGTTATGTCTTCGATGATGGAATTATATACTTCAATATCTGTCTTCTTTTCGCCAAATATCAGATCGGAATCTTTCAACGAATTTATTTCTTCCAAAATAAGCGGTACGCCTCCAAATAGCCGGACCAGATTAAAATAAGCATATGCTCGTAAAAACCTTGCTTCGGCTATGTATGGATCTGCTTCCTCTTCTTCTCCCGGAACAGCAAGTTTGGCATTGGTGATAACGGTGTTCGCTCTAAATATGATTTTATAAAATCGCGCCCATACCGATGAAAATGCACCGGAATTAGGTAAGTGTCCAAAGCGATAGTATGGCTCGGATCCAACCCCTATACCACCCGTTGCGTAGCGATGGCCGGATTCCGTTAGTATAAACCGATTGCTGATGTCACTGTAATCCGGGGCCGTATAAGCATGATATACACCAATGGTAGCTTGGTTTAATCCGTCTTCATTCTGAAAAACCACCTCTTTACTTAGAGATGAAAATGGCTTTTCTTCCAGATTATCTTTACACGCACTAAATGCGAGCAGACTTAGAATGGGCAGTATGATGGAATATCTCATGAGTGTCGGAATTAAAAATTGCAGGAAAAACCAATGGTATAAGATCGCTGAGATGGATAAGCTCCATAGTCAATTCCCTGTTGTAATAAGGACTGGGCATAGGAACTTACTTCGGGATCGTAACCCGTATACCGGGTGAGTGTCCAAAGGTTGGTTCCTGTCACAAATAGTTTCGGATTTTGGATAGGACCTAATCTCGGGAAGGTATAGGATAGCGAAAGCATTTTCAGGCGTACAAAACTACCATCTTCCACCATCGTAGAGTTGATATCACCTGAGGCAATTCCTCGCTGAATGCCAGGGTATTTGGTATCGTTATGCGGATTGCTCTCCGTAAATCGTTTCTGGTACCATTCCTCGGATTGGTTAAAGCCTACCCCTCCGTAATCTACAACCCCATTGTTGATGTAGAAGCTTGTGAGGTTAAGCACGTCGTTACCAACAGATCCGGTAAAAAGTGCATTGATACCCAGGCTTTTCCAGGTCAGGTCGTGACTCCACCCGAACGTGAAGTCTGGTGTTGACTTACCCAGTATCACCCGATCCTTGTCGTCAACCCGGTTGCTTCCATCAGTATCAGCGTATTTCCATGCACCATATACCGGCTTTCCAATGGTTCCTTCGGGTGCCGGACCTTCAAATGTGGGGAATGTAGGATTTCCGTTGGCGTCGAAATCACTCGTTTGTGTAAGACCAGCCACACGATATCCGAAGAAACGACCCACTTCTTCACCAGGAATCAGTATTCCGGATACACCCCCTAAAAGGTTACCGTTTATACTCACGTAGTCGGGTTGGGTGCGTTCGCCCAGGTCCACAAGTGTGGTCAGGTTTTTGGAAACATTGATTCTCGAGGAGAAGGTGACATTCTTACGCTGAACGATATTTCCCTGTATACTAACCTCAACGCCCCGATTTCGCATAGTCCCATAATTATCGATGATAGAATTCACACCTGATTGTGAGGGAAGTACCCTATATTGCAATAAATCGGACGTCACTTTGTTGTAGTAATCTACGCTTACAACCAACCTGTCTTTGGCGGTATTAAAATCAAAACCTGCGTTAAACTGCCTGGTACGCTCCCAGGTAAGGTTAGGGTTGGCCAATGTGGTTGGGTATATGCCGGTATTCAGTGTGCCGCCGCCCAATTCATAAAATGCACTGCTAAATTGTGATAAGGATGAATATGGACTAATGGCCTGGCTACCTGTTTCTCCGTACGATGCCCTTAGTTTTGTGTTGGAAATGAATTTAACATTTTTCATGAAGTCTTCTGCATCCAGATTCCAGGCCAAGGCTACGGATGGAAATAGTCCGTATTTGTTGTTTTCAGCAAACGCCGATGCGCCGTCCATCCTGAGGGATGTATTTAATACGTATCTACCTTTGTACGAATAATTGAGTCGACCAAAGGCAGATTGTAAAACCCGTTTTTCCTTAAATGACCCTATGGCTTGGGATTGAGCACTACCAATGTTGTCCACCCCGAAATATGGTATATCGAATCCGGAAGAATTAGTGTTGACGAATTCAACAATCTGGTTGTTATATTCTACACCAGCAGTTACATTTAAGTAGTGGTCTTTTCTGAAAGTCTGTTCGTATTGCAGATAAGCGTTGAGGTTATAGCTATATGTGTTGGAAGTATTGTTACTCCCCCGTCCCTTTGCCTGGTTGCCCTCCGCAGTGCTTGGAGGCAAAAATACCTTGCGTCTGGTTAAGTTTTGATTGCTCCCCATATTCACCACAAACTGTAAGCCAGGCGCCAGCTTGAAGAAATTCTCTAAATTAATAATCGAATAGTCGTTCTGCGTAACATCCGATTTTGCCATCAGCTCGTTGTATGGATTGGCGAAATAATAGCCCTGATAGCCCGGAATACCCAAACTGTTAAAACCCAGGTAGTCTTGTTCCAAGGTCGGCGCGGCTCGTAAACCATCCATCAAACCTCCTGCAAATGGCCATGCCCGGGAGGCTGTTACGGCGCGGTTTGACTTCTGCCTGGTAAAAGCAAGTTGGCCTTTAACCGTATACCAGTCATTGATTTCATTATTCAGGTTGACTCGAATAATCCCGCGATTATTATCGGAGTTGATAATTGTACCTTTGTCGTACAAGTAATTGGCTGATATATAGTATGACGACTTTGCGCTTCCACCGGATAGACTTAATGTCACATCCTGTCTCAAACTCGGCTGTGTGATGGCTGCAACCCAGTCGGTGTTGGTGAGCGTGCTATCGCGGTTCTCAAAAGGTTCTTTCCGATCGGTGAGACGAAAACTTTCATTGATAATATCTGCATACTGTCGGGAATTCATCATCTTAATGGGATTGGAAACAGAACCGAAGGATGTTTTATTAACCAATTCCACACGACCAGCACCTCTTTTACCGGCTTTGGTGGTTATCAATATAACTCCGTTTGCCCCTCTGGATCCATATATAGCCGTTGCGGATGCATCTTTCAGCACTTCCATACTTTCTATATCGTTGGGGTTGATGCCATACAATCCATTTTGCGTATAAGCCCCGGTAAAGTTGGCTCCTGCTTCGCGGTATGGCGGCATAGGAAATCCATCTATAACATAGAGTGGCTCGTTATTTCCACTTAAGGAATTGTTTCCGCGAATCCGTACCACGGCAGCTGCCCCAGGTTCGCCAGAAGTTTCCACCACCTGAACCCCGGTAGTCCTTCCTTGTAGTGCCTGATCCACCGTATTAACTACGGCAGACTTATATTCTGTACCGGTGACACGGGTGGTAGAACTAGCCAGATCCCGTTTACTCTGCGTTCCATATCCAACTACCACCACTTCATTTAAAGCTTTGGCTTCGGGGAATAATTGCAAATTATAGGTGGCTTGTCGGCGAACGGGTACTTCACGGGTCGTAAAACCTACGTATGTGATAACCAGGATTGATTTTTCAGCAGGTACTTTCATTTCAAAAGTACCGTCTGTGGCTGTAACCGCCTGTATTTTGGTATTTTTAACGAGTATGCCTACCCCAGGGAGCCCGGTTCCATTTTCATCGGAAATCAGTCCTTTGATCGTTCGGGCACCAGCGCCTAATTGAGGTATGGTATCGGAGATAATGGTAGTGGAGACCTGGGTAGAATCGTTGGTAAGCGTATCTGGTTTACTTATGTTTCCAGGTATCCGATTCATGGCTTCACGGTCAGAGAGGGTGTCACTCTTCGCCTTTGCCGGTTTTGAAGCCGCATTTTGTTGCGTAGGCTTGTTTTGCGTTGTATCTGTCTTTGGAGCGGCTTTTGGAATCGTATCCGGCTTGCTGACAGCCGCAGGTAGAGCATTTGTTTTTGGTTTTGTAGAACTATCTGGTGGCACCTGTTGTGCCGTTGCTTCGCAGAATAATGCTGAGCCGATAAAAATGTGGGTACTCAGTAATAAACTTCGATACCAGAGTATCTTTTGCCGGGGACTACTTCGTTGAGTTTTCTTCATAAGAACTTATGGCTAAGTGAAATAAAAGGTGTGTGTGATCCTACGACCATGAGCTTCTGGTTTAAAAATACCATACCCTTGAATACATTCACGTCAATAAAGTGGTGCGCTTACACGGTTATTTATCCACATTTGTAGGGTTGTATTAGAAATATTTTAATGACAGATGATATTTTATTTTTAGAAATTGTAAGAAAGAGAAGTGTTTATTTTTGGAAAAAAGGCGCTACCAATTACATTTGTCGAAATGCTCCTATATGAGGGCTTATCCATTCGTATTTAGAGATTCAACAAGGAAAATATATTACACCATGAGCCAGGAACAACTGCTAACAGCCGACTACATTGATTCTCAAATAGGAAATGTGATCGAATACTACATTAAATGGGAATTTGAGGAGGATCCGTTTTATGGAAAGGCACGGATTAAGGGATTAGCAGACGATGATTTTGGTAAGCTTAAAATTATTTGCGATGTGATTTCGGGCAGTGATCTGGAATTGGCCTATGAAGTGGAAGAAGTTTTTCATCATTCGGATAACCGTCCTTTGTTTGCAGGCCCACTTCCGGATATATATTCGGCCAACTGGATCTCGACAGATGGTAAGAAGAAGAAACAGATATTTATTTCTCCGCCCAATGAAAATGCCAAGGATTATGCAATTTCTCAAACCAATAGTAAGGTTGTTGTGAAAAGAATCCTTTAATAGTCGGATATAGTATTGTCGGTAAAGTAAAACGGGGAACGTTCTGGATAGAACGTTCCCCGTTTTTGTGGCTTCGTTAAAGTAGCCTATTTTACTTTAACGAAGCGTTTCCTTAACTCTTTATTTTTAAATACGGCCTTGACCACATACATGCCGGCTGGGCAATATTTTAGATCGAAGTCGTATATATTACCTGGCACAGCTCCGCTGCTAAAAGTACGCTCTTCTACCAGTTTACCTGCGATGTTATATATGTAAATGCCTGTCAGATCTGCCGGATGCGGATAGAATTGTACGGAAATGGCTCCATCGGTTGGGTTGGGTGAAACGAGAAAGCCAGCCTCTTTCAGGTTAGGATTTACCGTCACAGTTCTAATAGTAATATCATCTAAAAACACATTATTGCTATTGCCCGTTGTGTTTTGGAAAGCTACAAGTACTTCACCTTGATTGATGAATTCACCAATGTTGATTTCTTCTCTTCTCCACTCACTATTCGCTGGTGTGAAGGCGTTGCGAACACTACCCGATCTGGTCACTAAATCCGCACCCCATTTCTTGTATACACTGGTATAGGTTTTGCCGCAATCTGTACTAATCAGAACCTGTAACGTGTCCACTACATTATTTTGAGAGGAAGGATTCGTAGAGGTCGCCGCAGCTACATGAAACGATACGAATGCAGAGTCGGAATTGGCGATAGTAACAGTGGGGCTTCGCAGATAATCCTTTTGGCCTAATTGCAAATAGGTAAAATTACTGATACTTACGGATGCATTGCCCGTTTTTGCCGCACCAGTAGTTTTTTGCCAGGTTGCACCACCATCTGTGTTAACGATATCCCATCCCTTTGGTAAAAAAGAGCCCTCAAAGCTTTCATGAACCGGCGCAGCCACGGGTCTGTAATACATCAAATTCATCGAAACGGCGTCGTTGCTGATATCTTCGTCCTTTACACCGTTTGGATCGGAGCTTGTTATTATTAACTCTTCCGTACCTTCCTGAGCGATCATTTTAGGAAGTGTTACAATTTACCTTAACAAAGCAGATTTAGAAGGCACTGTCCAAACGAGCAGTTATTGTTAAATTAGTTAACGTTTCCTTCCCACGGTTTTCCAGCACAACTTGAGGCGTAAACTCTGGTTCGCATATACGTTGTGACGGATTGTTGATCGCTTTTAAACCCACATCATTCTTGTATACGTTAACAGGTAAACAAGCGTCTGAGGTCGTTAATGACATGCGCAATGAAGTAAGAGATGCCTCCATACGGGCAACCTGTTGCTGGGTAAACATCAGTAAGGAGGCGTCTGGTGTATAGTCCATAAAGTTTTGATACATAATACCTGGGGCAGTGGGACTGCAATTATCTATAACTACACCTGTACGGATCGTGTTGGTAGAATTTCCCTGGTTAGGGGTGTCATCAATGTAGTCGGTACCTGTGCACGCACCAAAGTCATCACCCCAAATGTGGTATAGGTTAAAAAAGTGCCCCAACTCATGTGTTAAAGTTTTTCCATGATTGAAATTGGTACTACTTCCACCCGGAATGCTATTAAAATCGACAACCACCCCCTGCTCACTTTTTTGCCCTATATTGGGGAAGGTAGCATAACCAAGCACATCTCCGCTTATATCACATATCCAAATGTTTAGGTAACGGTCAGTATCCCAGGCATCTGCGCCTCCTGTGTTGGCGTGCTTTAATATATCTGTGGCAGCCCCTTCACGAAATGGAAACGATGTCTGAGAAGTGGTATACCGTACAATTCCGGTGGTGGGTTTGTTGTCCGGTGTCCGTTGCGCTAAACAAAACTGGATGCCAGACTGACCAAATACATTTTTAAATGCATCAATGATTCTAGTGTCCTGCTTGTTGAGCCCGGCATAATCGCGATTGATGGTATCCAATTGGGCCATTACCTGTGCATCCGAAACACGATTAGGCTGTTGCAAAACGATATGGAACACCACAGGGATGGTAACCGTTCCGGTAGCTCGCAGTGTATTTCCGGAAGTTTTACGTTGGTTAATAATCCGCTGTAATTGAATATCCTGTCCTTCGAATCTGATCTTTAAGGAAGGGTCTATATTCATCTGATTTGATAGTACACTCATGGTACCGCAGCGACTTTGTGCTGCGACATGGATGGCAACCAGCGACATGTAAAAGACAAACAAGAAGGATAAAAAATTGGGGAGGCGCAATGTTTTTAAATTCATTAATTCTAACGGTGTTCGGTTTTTTATCGGCCTAAATTCGACAGCGCCTGTCCTATGGGAATTACGCATATACGAAATACGCAGCGGTCGGGTATTTTGACGCAGCCACAGGACTACATATCAAATTTAAGTTATAAATGTACCTATCTAAATGATAATTATGATACATTAACCAGCTACGTCGTAGAATTTATTTTAACGTTGGTCTGTTAACCGTTAGATACCAAAATTCAGGTGAGGCCCTTTTGTGTTTATGAATACTGTACAAGGACGGATTCGCAAGATTATTCATATTGACATGGATGCATTTTATGCCTCTGTGGAACAACGCGACTATCCGGATTATAGAGGAAAACCCATTGCAGTGGGTGGGTCACCAACGGGACGTGGCGTGGTAGCTACTGCAAGTTATGAAGCCAGAAAATTTGGTGTTAGGTCGGCCATGTCTTCACGTAAGGCGATGCAGTTGTGCCCTCAAATCATATTTGTATATCCTCGTTTCGAAGTGTATAAGGCGGTTTCCCGTAGCATTCGTGAAATTTTTTATCGATATACAGATGTTGTTGAACCTCTTTCGTTGGATGAAGCATATTTAGATGTTACTGAAGACAAGCAAGACATTGGGTCAGCACTTGAAATCGCGAAACAAATTAAAAAAGCAATTCAGGAGGAGCTTCAATTAACTGCGTCGGCAGGGGTATCAACCAATAAGTTTGTTGCCAAAATAGCCTCTGACATTAATAAACCAAACGGATTAACTTTTATTGGTCCATCTAAGATTGAATCCTTTGTAAATAATCTGCCTGTCGAAAGGTTTTTTGGCGTGGGAAAAGTAACCGCTGACAAGATGAAGTCCATGAATTTGCATACAGGTGCCGATTTACGTGCGCTATCCGAAAATGAATTAGTAAAGCATTTTGGTAAGATGGGACACTTTTATTATCACATTGTACGTGGAATTGATCATCGGGAAGTACAGCCACACCGAGAAACGAAGTCTTTGGGCGCTGAGGATACGTTTACCTATGATTTGGAAACAGATGAAGAAATGCACAAGGAACTGGACCGTATAGGAAATACTATTTATGGGAGACTTCAAAAGAACAAAATGGCGGGTCGTACGATCACACTTAAAGTTAAGTTTAGTGACTTTACCCAAATTACCAGAAACCAGTCTTTTACCTCTCCCATAAGCGATTACGATACCATCGTAGAAGTTGCGAAAGCGCTTTTAAGCAAGGTAGAACGAAATGAAAGACCGGTACGTCTGCTCGGAATATCATTATCCAATTTTGGAGAATTGGTCCTTAAATCGAAAAAGACGAAGGATCCGGATCAACTTGAAATTTTTTAAGCGTTTAGCTTTACAGTAACAAGGCATCAACCCGATGTGCCTGTACTTTCCCTTCGTGCGGTGCCCATGAAAAAATAGTGAACCGACCATCCTGAGATGCTACCAATGCTATGGCATCGTGTTGATCGTGTATAAACTGGGCTGCTGATAAATGCCGGGTACCACCATTTTGAACCGGATGAACAACTTTACCAGCAATACCTATGATGGGTTCGGTAACTAATATCTCTTCAACGGGTGTGCCCTCGGGAGACCTGCCAATTTTCGCACCAAAAGCAAGTAGTTCGTATTCGCTATTGATAACGGTTGCACCATCAACAGCCGTTAAACCAGCCAGGTAGTTTATAGCAGACGAAAGGTTACTATTTCGTAAGCCCGATTCCTTTTCCAAGGTGCCATATATATGAGCAAGTTGAGAGAACGCTGGTTCTACGGCATAGGATATGGGGTGAATGATGGATTCTCGCCATCGATCATGCTCGGAAGGAACCACTAGCAAAATACCACCGCGCCCATGATCACGCATGGAAACCGAAAGCTGAACCAGTAGATTGAGAGAATTATGCCAAATTGCCGCTGGGGCTGTACCGAGCATGGAATTAACAAGAGAAGGGCAATCTTTAACCTTGCCACTCTCTTCATTTATTACCTTTATCTGATCTCCTTTCAGTACGGCAACATTTACAAACTTACCAAATCCATCGACCCGTCGGTGTTTAATCACCAAAACCCCAGGCTCAATCACCTCCAATACAAAGCACAGTCCAGGAATAAATTGCGTAGTGCCCCATATATACAATTCATTGTCGTATAACCAAACCCCCAAATGAATTCCTGATCGCTCCACGGCCGGTGCCAATTTGGTGAGGACATGGGTTGTGAATTTTAACTTTTCCCCGAAATTCAATGGATTTTCAACATTCTCAGGGTTGACATAGGCAATTGAAATTTTTGGTGATCGCCCCTCCTCTCTCCGTAGACTTGCCCAAAAAGTAATGTCAATGATGGTCTCAATGATTGCGGCTTTCGGTATGGTTGCCCGCTTGGTGGCGTTGTCTTGTTTGGCCGACTGATGATGTTTCTTAAAATGTAATTCAACCTGTTTTGCAACAATACCAGCCGCTTTATACGTAGTTGTTGGTACTGAATCGGCGTTTATTACGTTATACTCCAAAGTTTTCATATTTCAGAAAATAAGGGGATTAGGTTGAG
>CALGRQ010000402.1 GCA_937880795.1 uncultured Dyadobacter sp.
GTAAATGTAACATTTCATTGGAATAATTAAATAAATTAAGTAACCTTTTTAATATTTTTTGGTTACAGAAATTTATTTCCCAACACAGCCAAAGATAAATATAGGCTTATGTGTTTTTAATCGATTGATTATCAGTAATTTATTGAATGATGGCGGATTGTCAAACCGAAGGTATATTTAGGTTGGGTAATCGTTAAAATCTCATTAATTTGATCTGAGGAGCGTATAGATTCAAATTAAATGTATGCGTTATGGCATAAAAAAAGGATATCCTGAATGAGGATATCCTAAATATATGAGTCTGGGTAAATTATTGCTTTACAACCGCGCTTGTAGAGCCGCTATATAGTTTTTCCCGGATCGCGTTAACACGCGTTTCTATCTCTGGTTGAGCTGTATATTTGTTAGCCATTTGTTTAGGCAATGAGTCAGGGCTCACACCGTATACATAAGTGCTATTAGCATTGACATCTTTTTGCTCAATTCGGTTACCCTTTTGATAGTCACATGAGGATAAAAGAGCCACGCAGGCAACAAACGCTATTACTTTACTAATTTTCATCTTGATACTGGTTCATAGTAATATGCACAAAAATAGGAGCCTTTTTACGAACCACCAAATTGTACTGTGTAATTGTTAAATTTTTAATTGTTCCAGTTCATGCTTCACAAAGTGGATCAGTTCGGTGATGTTTCTTTGTGAAAAGTCAAAGGAAATGTTGGCGGCCTGATATATTTCGGTAATTGGCGCAGTGTAACCGAGCTTCAATGCATCCATATATCCTTTTAAGCCGGCTTCTTTATTTTCTCTGTAGTTTTTCCAAACACCAATGGCGCCAAGCTGAGCAATTCCGTATTCTATATAGTAAAAAGGAACTTCATATATATGTAATTGGCGTTGCCACAAGTACTTTCGGAAGTTTTCGAGTCCAGTCCAATCCATGATGCTGTCGGTAAATTCGCTATATATGCGAACCCAGGCATCCGTACGTTCCGAAGCGGTATGTGTGGGGTTTTCGTAGATCCAATGTTGGAACTTATCCACGGTCGCTACCCACGGCAACGTTTCAATAATGGATTCAAGATGTTGAATTTTGGCTCTTTTGAGGTCTGCTTCAGTGTCAAAAAACTCATCCCAATAATCCATTGTAATGAGCTCCATGGACATAGACGCAAGTTCAGCCACCTCAGAAGGTGTATGTTTGAAAGAATTCAGAGCAAGATCACGGGTTACCAACGAATGTACGGCATGTCCACCTTCGTGTAAAAGGGTAATCATATCGCGTAAGTTGGAGGTCGCATTCATGAAAATAAACGGCACGCCAATTTCATCCAAAGGATAGTTATATCCGCCTGGTGCTTTGCCCTTCCGCGATTCCAGATCAAGATGGTTCATTGCTTTCATCGTACGCAGACAATCGCCCAGGAAAGGGTCTAGTCGGCTGAAACATCTAATGGTTTTATCGAGTAGGTCTGTTCCATTTACAAAAGGTTTCAAAGGTTCGAGTCCTTTAACATCCACTTTTGTATCCCACGGGCGCAATTGCGTTACGGCCAAGGTTTCTTTACGCTCACGGGCCATTTCGGTGAGCAAGGGAACAACGGCTTCTTTAACGGATTTATGAAAATTGAAACAATCTTGAGGGGTATAATCAAAACGCCCCATGGCAGCGAACATATAGTCGCGGTAATTTTCGAAGCCTGCATTTTTAGCAACTTTATGACGCAAACCAATTAAGGTATTGAGCAATTCGTCCAGATTGGTGTGATCGGCATAGCGTCTTGAATTGATAGCCTGCCAGGCTTCTTCCCGAGTTGTTCTGTCGGTAGATTGCAGACGGTCAGCCGCTTTTTGCAGGGTCATCTCTTCACCGCCCAAGGTTACAGTCATAGCGCCGGCAATTGCACCATATTTACGTTCCTCGGTCTGCATTTCCGTAATGACAGGTATATTCTCTTCGCGGAACAAGGCTATCGCTTGCTTCATACCACGAAGTGTAATATCGAAACCTTTATCGTTAAGTTCGGTCAGGAAAGGATTATTCACAATTTTTTTATCCAGTTCGTTACCGTACTCCGACAGTTTTGGCTGGATTTCTGTAATGAAAAACTGGAGAGCATTTATTAAGCCGGTATTTGCGGTATCGCAGGTCTGGCGAATATAGCGCCAGGCAAAGTTTTCAGACAAATATGCTTCCAGCTCACTTCGGTTTAGAAACCACAGGCGTAGATCATCCACCGAATTAATTTCTCTATTTTTCAGATCTTCAAAAAACGGAAGCAGGTCGTCCCAACTTTTTAAGTCAAATTCTTCTCCTATAAAAACCCGGGGAGCACGGGTTGGTATGTTTATCGAGTCGTCGGTGATCATCGTTCGTAATGGGTATTTTTATTGGGCCAAAGTTAAGGTGCAAACCTGAATGCGGCAAAATGGATGATGTATAGAGTGGTGAAATAGAGTAGGTATTAATTACCTATTTACCTGAGTTTTGTCGGTTAAGTTATCCGTAATAATATTCTCTGTGTCGTGTACGTGCGAGAATGCATAGTGCATTTTGTTTCGGTCGAACTCTTTTTCATTGTTGGCAAGCCATATAGTTGCCACGCCGTTGCCGATAATATTGGTAATGGCCCGGGCCTCGGACATAAACCGGTCTACACCCAGTAAAAGTGCCAGTCCTTCCAGCGGAATTACTTTCACGGCGGTTAACGTTGATGCTAAAACCACAAAACCACTGCCGGTTACGCCGGCTGCTCCTTTAGAGGTGATCATTAATATCCCTATAATGGATAAAATTTGGCCCATCGTTAAATGAACATTGAAAACCTGAGCCAGAAAGATTGTCGCCATGGAGAGGTATATGGTGGTACCGTCGAGGTTAAAGGAATAACCTGCCGGAATGACCAGTCCAACCACAGGTTTAGAGCAGCCCATTCGTTCCAGTTTTTCCATGATGGAGGGTAAGGCCGCTTCTGAGGACGAGGTGCCGAGCACGATTAACAGTTCTTCTCGAATGTATTTCAGGAAAGCCCAGATTTTGATTTTATACATATTGAGGATTAGTCCCAATACCAGAAAGACGAATATGGCCATGGTCGCATATACCGTTACCATGAGCTTGCCCAAGGGAATAAGCGTTGCTATACCATATTTCCCGATGGTGAAGGCCATCCCGCCGAAAGCTCCGATTGGTGCAAAAAGCATAACCCAGTGCAATGCTTTGAAAACATATTTAGAAACGAAACTGAGCCATTTTATTATCTTATCCTTACCGGAGTATTTACTGAATACTGTACCTAGTATAAGCGATGCCAGTAGCACCTGTAAGGTGGCGTTATCCAGGAAAAATTGCCACCAGCTAAAATCCTGACTCTTGCTCGCGAAACCAGATATATCTCCTTTTTGCAGATTATCAGTTACGACGCCATCGCCGGGACGGATGATATTGGCCACCACAATGCCCACAATGAGGGCTAGTGTTGTAACAACTTCAAAATAAATCAGTGCTTTGGCACCCACTTTACCAACCTTTTTAAGATCTCCCATTCCGATAATACCCAAGGTGATGGTGAGGAAGATGATAGGATTAATGAAAACCTTGACAACCTGAATAAAACCCTTTCCCAGAAAGTCCATTTCAACACCCTTTTCGGGGTAATAATGGCCAAGCAAAGCACCGGCGGTAATGGCAGTGAGTACCCAAAAAGTAAGGTTGGTAAATAACTTTTTCAACGTATGGTAAGGTTTAAGAATAAATTATTCAAGGAATAGTAGATATCAGGTTGAGTGCGTGTTGGGTACGGATGTAATTTTTGAAGATACAATAAATAATTCCACGGAACCTAACAGTCCGGGGAAAAGTAAATCTTTGTTATTGTTTATATTTGGTCTAAATAATTTATATTTGCCCATCTAGAATCTTTGGCGAAGTAGTTTATCAGGAAAATAATTCATCTCAGGTATTTAATTCATTCGATTAATATGGAGGATTCGTCTCACTCTTTCAGCACGTTAAGGATTTTGAGCCAATCAAAAAGCGGTTATATAGGTCAGTGCAATTGTTGTGATCACTACAATTTTGCATTCGGTAACTTACTGTTCACTTTTACCGAAGATGGCCTTAGAGGCTTTTATGGCATGCTGCATGAACACAGCCAGTCGCATACACTGGATTCCCCGCTACCGCATGGTCGAAATGTCGTTTTCCCTTCGCCCATTCCCAATTTCATGTTGTCGTTCACCGAACAAGAATTGGAAGAAGCAAAAGGAATGTTTCAGGAGACATTTTTGGTGCGTGAGGTAGATAAGATTTTTTTGAGTAAGAAGTAAACAGCCTATATACAGTAGATTATGTTTTTAAGAAAGTCGTTTCAAGTCGTATATATCGCGGTTGTTATTTGCTTTGGCACGGCCTGCCAGGTGCTGGCTGGAAAGCCGCTTCGTATTGTCTCCGCCAATGGTACGTTAAGTGAAATTGTTTCCGGATTAGGCTTGGAAAACCAGTTGGTGGGTGTCGATGTAACGAGTACATATCCGGCTTCGTTAAGCAAAATCCCAAAAATTGGTCATAACCGGACCATTGCCGCCGAAGGTATTATAGCGCTTAACCCGGATGTTATCATTTATACCAATCAAAGTATGTTGTCGCCAACCCTGGTAAAGCAGTTGAATAGTAGTGGTAAAAAGGTTGTGGAGTTCAAGCATGAATATACCAAAGAAGGAGTTATAGCGCTTATTCGGGAAGTGGGGGCCTATTTTAACGCAAAACCGCAAGCCGAAAAAATGGTTAAAGCGTTGGAAGCAGATCTTGGGAAAATTGTAAAGCCAACGTTACCTAAAAAACTGCTATTCATTTATGCAAGAGGAACAGGAACTTTGATGGTGTCGGGCACAGGAACCGCGCTGGATAAAATGTTTATGCTGACGGGAAATAAAAATGCTGTGCAGGGTTTTACCGAATTTAAACCGTTGACAGCGGAGTCGCTGCTGGCGGCCAATCCGGATGTTTTGGTATTGTTTTCCAGCGGTCTCGACAGTGTGGAGGGCCCGGAAGGTTTACTGAAAGTGCCGGGTATAGCCAATACCAATGCAGGGAGGAACCGTAAAATTGTGGCTATGGATGGGCAGTTACTAACAGGTTTCGGACCGAGATTGGGTAAAGCGGTAATGGAGTTGGCACAAAAGATTAAATGATATGCAGGTGCAAACAGTTCAGCAACCCGGCGTAAAATGGGCGAATGCAGTCCAACCAACAAAACGAAAAAGCGTAACGCTGAGCGTGGTTACAGTTTTGGGTATTCTCTTGTTGATATGCGCCATTCTTTCAGCCTCGGTTGGGGCCTTGTCGATTTCCCCGGGAGAATTATATCAGATTATAGCCTATAAGATCGGATTAACGGATACCGCCGCATTTGAGGAGCAGAAATCGCTGGTTTTTTGGATCATCAGGTTGCCACGGGTATGTTTGGCCATTTTGGTTGGGGCAGGGCTCGGTATAGCCGGTGCCTCCTTGCAGGGACTTTTCCGCAATCCGATTGCAGATTCAGGTTTAATTGGCGTTACCTCGGGTGCTTCTCTGTTTGCGGTTATCGTAATTATGCTGAACGTTAAATATTTTGGTATTCTGAGTGAGATAGGCGGAGCATATACCCTTTCGTTAGCCGCATTTGTGGGTGCTGCCCTAACCACCTTTATGGTATACCAACTGTCAAAACTGACCGGAGAGGGAAGTGTTACCACCATGCTGCTTTGCGGCGTGGCCATCAACGCATTTGTAGGGGCTATTACTGGTCTGATGACTTATTTGGCCGATGACGAACAACTTCGGTCGATCACCTTCTGGAATCTGGGTAGCCTTGGTGGAGCCAACTGGACGTCTGTTGCGGCCGTTGCCCCTTTTGTGCTTTGCTGCGTAATTTTTATGCCCTATTTATCGAAAGCATTGAATTTACTGGTACTGGGGGAGAGCCAGGCTGCTGCTTTGGGCGTTAATTTAACCGCACTGAAACGGCAGGTTATCGTTTTGGCCACACTAGGTGTGGGTGCCTCAGTGGCCGTTGCTG
>CALGRQ010000403.1 GCA_937880795.1 uncultured Dyadobacter sp.
GTGGAACAATAAATCGCTGTTACCGGCGCATTAACTGCCGAGCAAAGATGCATGGGCGCCGAATCGTTCACATAGTTCATGCGTGCGTCTTTCATCAATGCCGCAGATTGCAGAAAGGAAAGCTTGCCCATCAGATTAGTGACCTGATGATTTTTAGCTATTTTTTTGAGGATAGCCTGCCCGAGATGTTCATCAGACGGAGCACCTAACAAGTAAATCGGATATTGGCCGGCTAATGCCTGAATAAGCTTTATCCAGCCTTCTACCGGAAATTGCTTGGTGAACCATACCGAAGCTGGCGCCATACAGATATAGGGTTTGCTTTTGAAGTCAGTTACAAAATTGAAATCAGCCGCAGAAGGATATAGCGTGGGTCTGCAAACTGCTGACTTTACTTCATGATCAATAAGCGTGTGATTCCTTTTGATTTCATGTTTGCCATCATTCATCACATGAGGAACCCGGTGAGAGAATGTGAATGAGAATGGATTCTTGTCAAATCCTGACTTTAAAGGCGCTTTCGAAAACGCGGTTAAAAAACCGGTAGAGCCAAAACGTTGTATATTAATGACCCAATCGTATTGGTTCGCTCTAATCTGTTTCAGTATAGCGATCAGACTTTTATATTTTCCGTCTTTCTTTTTCCAAATGAGTACTTCATTGAGAAATGGATGTTTATCGAAAAGACTTTCATTTCCTTTTCTGACCAAAATATCAATTCTTGCCTCCGGAAAACTTTGATTCAGGTTTTCGAGCATTGCCGTAGATAGTATTACATCTCCAATAAATGCAGTTTGGATAACAAGAATTCTATTTAAAATCATGGACGATCTGATTCTGAAATCTATATTTTATTTGATTTTCAGTCTATTTACTTTCACTTAGACCCAAAGCAATTCACCCAACAATAAGGGTGGTTAGGGCAAAAGTCTGTAATTTTGTGCAGACCGCCGAAAATTTTTGTCGGGGATTTTGTGTTAAGAAGAAATGAAGAGAAATAATATTCGCAAAAGGGGAAACCCGAACGCAACCACATTGCCACTTACCGAAGACTATCAGTTACATACGCTTTCTAACGGAATTCGTATTGCCCATAAACAGGTTCCTTATACTCAAATTGCTCATTGCGGAATTATGCTCGATATCGGCAGCCGGGATGAAAAGCCTCATCAACAGGGACTTGCCCACTTTTGGGAGCATATGGCCTTTAAAGGGACTGAGAAACGTAGTTCTTTCCATATCATCAACCGCCTCGAAAATGTGGGAGGAGAGTTGAATGCGTACACGACCAAAGAAAAAATTTGTTTTCATGCTTCCGTTTTAGACGATCATTTCGAGAAGGCGCTGGACTTGCTTGCAGACATTACTTTTCACTCCGTTTTCCCTGAAAAACAGATCGAAAGAGAGAAAAATGTGATTCTGGAAGAAATGTCAATGTATGTAGATTCTCCGGAAGATGCTATTCAGGACGATTTCGATCAGTTGGTATTTGCAAACCACTCCCTGGGAAGCAATATTTTAGGGACAACCGAAACGGTGAATTCGTTCGATAAAACGCATCTGCGTCAGTTTATTGATGATAATATAGATACGGAACGAATCGTGGTCTCGTCTGTGAGCAGATTGCCATTTTCAAAGGTGATTCGGGTTGCGGAAAAATATTTGGGAGGTATTCCATCCAAAACGACCGTGCGCCAGCGTACCGCGCCGGGTATATACACTCCGATTATTCAGCAAAAAGAGCGTTCTATTTCTCAGGCGCAATGTGCTATGGGACAACCTGCTTATGCATTGCTGGATGATAAAAGACTTCCGTTTTTTATGCTGGTCAATCTGTTGGGTGGGCCGGGAATGAATTCCAGATTCAATCTGTCATTGCGTGAAAAGAATGGCTACGTGTATTCTATTGAAGGAAATTATACGCCATATCTGGATACGGGTTTTATGGGGATTTTCTTTGGAACGGAGCCAAAGCAACTTTCAAAAAGTATCGCACTGATTAATAAAGAACTTAAAAAAGTGCGTGAAGTTCCGTTGACGACCATGCAGTTACACCAGACGAAGGTTCAACTCATGGGACAGCTGGCTATGTCGGAAGAAAGTAACATGAGCTTTATGCTGATGATGGCCAAGAGCTTGCTGGATACGGGTAAAGTGGATTCTTTACCGGAAATTTTTGCCGAAATTCAGGCCATCACATCGGGGAACTTGCAGGATATTGCACAAGAAATGTTTAATCCGGAGAATTTTAGTTACCTCACCTTCCTGCCAGAGGCGTAGGTTGATTTTATAGTTTTAGGGCCGGTCAGGGTTACTCTGACCGGTTTTTTTGTATATATATCCGTCCTATATAGTCTATATCCTCATCTCGGGAGTAACTCAATTACCGGTTTATTTGGTGGTGAAACCCGTGTTAACACATTCATTCAATATGACTTGTCTTCAATTTTATACAAAATCTCTTTTGGCTTTTCTTATTATACTATTGCCCACTGGGGTGTTGGCACGGTCTAGTACGAATGCATATGCACCAACGGAAATGCCCGATCGTATTATATTGAATGTAACGGTCGATCCTTCCACCTCCATGGCGGCAAACTGGCGAACGGCAGAGCTTGTAACCGAAAGTTATGCTGAAATAGCGCTGGCCAGTGCTGATCCCCGTTTTACGGATAAGGTAACTCGGATAAAGGCTAAGTCGGAAATATTAGAATGGTCAGATACGCCAACGGCAACCTACCATTCCGTTGTGTTCGAAAACCTGCAACCCAATACAAAATATGCATATCGGGTAGGGCAGGGCGACCAGTGGAGCGAATGGATCCATTTTAATACAGCCGGTAAATTGGGGGATCCATTTTCGTTTATATACTTCGGTGATGTACAAACGGATATTCGTTCATTGTGGTCGCGGGTGGTGCGGGATGCATACGCCAAAGCGCCAGGAGCTGTTTTGATGATGTATGCCGGAGATTTGATCAACAAAGCGAACCGGGACGAAGAGTGGGGCGATTGGTTTGCTGCGGGGAACTTCATTCACAGTATGATTCCGGGCTTCCCTTCACCCGGTAACCATGACCATTATGACGGACCGAATGGGACACCGGTTACTTCCATATTCTGGCGTCCACAGTTTACATTGCCCGAAAATGGTCCGGAAGGGTTGGAGGAAACCTGTTACTATTCGGATATACAGGGAATGCGCTTTATTTCGCTCAATTCTGACATGGCTGAGGAGTCGGATGAGTATCTTGAAAAACAAAGGGTATGGATGGAAAAAGTGCTGAAAAATAATCCGAACAAGTGGACTTGTGTTACATTTCATCACCCTATTTATTCACCCAAATCGACCCGTGACAACAAAAGGATGCGTGAGACATTTAAACCCCTTTTTGATCAATATAAAGTTGATTTGGTTTTACAGGGACATGATCATACTTATGCAAGAGGAATGGCGAACATCCCGATGCGGGAAAAGGGAGTTACTTCAGGAACCATGTATGTGGTATCGGTGAGCGGGCCCAAAATGACGGGTTCTAATGTTGAAAAGGCAGCCTGGATGGATCGGTCGGCTTTGTATACCCAACTATATCACGTGATTACAGTAGAAAACAATGTATTGACGTTTAATGCATATACAGCTACGGGAGAACTGTATGATGCCTTCGATCTTGTAAAACAGAAAGGGAGAATCAACAAGGTGATTGATAAAATACCAAAAAACGTTCCAGAAAAACGATGAGAAATCAAAGCCAACTTGGGTTTAGGAAGTATTACTTCTTTCTGATGATTGCAGTGTGTAGTATGGTGGCGTGTAGTAAGTCAAAAGAGGATAAAGAGACCGATGAATTTCCAAGGGACCTAGTCAGTTTTACGCCCTATGACAACAATCCGGTTTTTGAGGGGACCGGTGATTCGACAAGCTGGGATGAAAAAATCAGAGAACGTGGCTTTATTCTGAAAGAGGATAGCACATATTATCTCTGGTATACAGGTTATGATCGCAAAACGGGTAATGAGATGAAATATCTTGGATTGGCCACTTCACCGGATGGTTTCAGCTGGACGCGACATGAAAGTAATCCGATTCATCGTTCGCTTTGGGTTGAGGATGTGTTTGTGATCAAGCAAGATAGCCTGTACTATATGTTCGCCGAAAGCAGGGGCGATTCAGCACATTTGCTGACTTCTTCCGACAAAATCAACTGGGAGGACCAAGGCGGCTTGGATATCAGACTGAAAGATGGTGAGCCAATAAAAAAAGGGGCGTACGGTACGCCTACTGTGTGGAAGGAAGGCGATATATGGTATTTATTTTATGAAAGAAATGATGCAGCGGTGTGGCTGGCAACTTCCAAAGATTTGAAAGTTTGGACGAATGTGCAAGATGAACCCGTCTTGAACTGCGGACCGGAGCTATACGACAAATACGCTGTTGCCATGAATCAGATTGTAAAACACAACGGTCTTTATTATGCCTATTATCATGCGTCGGCTTTTAAGGATTGGCACGAATGGTCAACCAACGTTGCCGTTTCAAGTGATTTGATACACTGGAAAAAGTATGAAAGGAATCCTATTATGCTGCATAATACATCCAGCGGGATGCTGGTAAATGATGGAAAGGTGAATCGGCTTTATACGATGCATCCGGAAGTACGGGTGTATATGCCTTTGAAGTAAGAAGTAAGATAAAAAGTGAGATGTAAGAAGTGAGATGTGAGCTTAAAACATTTCACTTCTTACATTTTACTAAAAACCAGTATTAATTATTTTCAGCCCTGTAATACAAGGTTGATGAATTTTCAGGTCTGAGTATTTTAGTGGCAGCGTTGTTCAGATCTTCTTTGGTCAGGTTTCGGATCATTTCGGCATCATCATTGGCCCAATCCGGGTTGCCTGCATTGGCGGCAAATGCCAAATTCATCGCCCGGTTCAGCAATTCAACTTCCGAAAACGCAAGCGTAGCTTCACTTTGGATTTTGACCTTCGCCACTTCATCATCTGTAACACCGTTTTCAACAAGATCTCGCAAAACTGCTTTTACCGCTTCATCAGCTTCTTCGAGCGTTACGCCAGGATTCAGATTCCCTTTGATAAGAAGTAAGCCCGGATCTAGTGACGAAGTCATACTGGCGCTGATGCTGTTGAACAACGGCTTTTCTTTCAATAAAGCCTGATATAATCGGGATGATTTACCTCTTCCTAAAATATCACTAATGAGGTCAGTTGCATAAAATCCATCTTCATAACGTCCTGGTGTGTGGTAAACTTTGATCAACGAATTAAGCGGAACAGCTGCGGAGGTTTCCAGATGTCTCGCTTCGGTTTGTACGGGTTCTTTTGGAATATCGCGAACATACGCAGGTCCGGCTGGTATATCGGCAAACCATTTGTTGGCCAGTTCCTGAACCTGAGCAAGCGTAACAGCCCCAGCTACCACCATTACAGCATTGTTTGGACGGTAAAATTTGAAAAAGAAATCCTGAACATCCTGCATGGTAGCACGTTCTATGTGTTCAATATCTTTTCCAATTGTCGCCCACCGATATGGATGCTTTTGATATGCAAGTGGTCTTAATTTAAGCCATATATCACCATAAGGTTGGTTTAAATACCGTTGCTTGAATTCTTCAATCACCACTTTACGTTGCACTTCCAAGACCTCAGGGTCGAAGGAGAGGCTCATCATCCGGTCCGACTCCAACCAGAACGCCGTTTCAATATTGTCGGCAGGAAGGGTAAGGTAGTAATTGGTAATGTCGGGAGAGGTAAACGCATTGTTTTCACCACCTACATTTTGCACCGGTATATCATAGCTAGGAATGTTTTTAGAACCTCCAAACATCAGGTGTTCAAACAAATGTGCGAATCCGGTACGTTCTTCGTCTTCATCCCGGGAACCCACATTATATAGAATATTGACCGCCGCCATCGGTGTTGAAAAATCTTCATGAACAAAAACTTTTAGTCCATTTTCCAGCGTAAACTGCTCGT
>CALGRQ010000404.1 GCA_937880795.1 uncultured Dyadobacter sp.
CCTTAAAATCAGTCGTTTTTTTAACCAGGAGGGTGGAGTCGGCAGGTAAGGTTTCAGCCTTGACCAGCGGTGCAAGTAGCCATAAAATAAAAATGAGGAATCTAACGGGCATGATAAGTTTTTAAGGTCCTTTTTAGTAAAGGTAGGCTGGTTGGGTTGTATACTGAATAAATTTTAGCGTTTTGTATATAACCCTAAGTATATCTCATGCGGTTAAAGATGGCAAGTTAGCGCACAGCATATAGAAAATTGGAGAGGTTTTTTTGTATTCAACAATGAGTAATAGAGAGACTTTTACGTCTTATCCTGCTAAATGTGATTATATGGATACTTTTCTGTATCCTATCTATGCCTTTATACCTAAACCTGATTAAAAGATTTCCAATGAGTTCAAACAAAAACAGTGAAACACAGAGTATCACCCAGGTTATTGCGGCTTCATCGCTGGGTACATTAATTGAATGGTACGATTTCTACATCTTCGGAAGTTTGGCAGTGATTATAGGCCACCAGCTTTTCCCCAGCGACGCCGGAGCTTCGGCGCTGATTAACACGCTTGCCATATTTGCCGCCGGTTTTATTGTACGTCCTTTTGGTGCGATTGTATTTGGTCGTTTGGGCGACCTTGTGGGTAGGAAATATACCTTTTTGCTCACACTGGTATTGATGGGAGGGTCTACCTTTTTAATCGGGCTCATTCCTTCTTATTCCAGTATAGGCTATGCGGCGCCAATTCTCGTGCTCATTCTTCGTTTGGTACAAGGGTTGGCCCTGGGCGGGGAGTATGGGGGAGCAGCTACCTATGTGGCCGAACATGCTCCTGTGGGGCGGAGAGGCTTTTTTACAAGCTGGATCCAAACAACCGCTACCGGGGGGCTATTTCTGTCATTGGGTATCATAGTATTGACAAAGAATATTTTAGGTGCAGAAAACTTTGCAGATTGGGGTTGGCGTATTCCATTTTTGGTGTCTATACTACTTGTAGGGGTTTCGATCTACATCCGCCTAAAAATGCATGAATCTCCGGTATTTACAAAGTTGAAATCGGAAGGGAAAGTTTCAGCCAATCCATTGAAAGAAAGTTTTCAGAAAAAGGCCAATTTTAAAATGGTGTTGCTCGCGCTTTTTGGAGCGACTATGGGGCAAGGCGTTGTATGGTATACCGGGCAGTTTTATGCACAATCTTTCCTGGAAAATACGTGTAAGCTGGATTTTAATGAATCCCGTTATATTTTGCTTTGGGCTATTGTTTTAGCTACGCCGTTTTTTGTTGTATTTGGTGCATGGAGCGATAAGATAGGGCGTAAGTGGATTATGTTGGTGGGGATGCTATTAGGTGTACTTACGTACAGGCCTATATACCAGTATTTTATTGATGCAACCAATGTGAAGGAGTTTGAAAAAACATCCTTAAAAATGACCTCGGAACCAGTGGTTACCAAAACCCTTATTGAAGGCAAAAAAGATTCTTTGCTAACGGTAAGCACCACCAAAACCCTGAACGACGGAATGACCTTCCGGGAGATTAGTACCACGGTTATTACGGATGATGTACTGGCACCGGTAGAAAAAAAGACCGCCATAGCCGATGTAACGCTGTCTGGCAATACCTATGTAATGATTATTTTCTTGGTATTCTTTCAGATTTTGTTGGTAACCATGGTATATGGCCCCATTGCAGCATTTTTGGTAGAGTTGTTTCCGACACAAATTCGGTACACGTCCATGTCTTTACCATATCACATAGGTAATGGTGTATTTGGGGGGCTTGTTCCATTTATTGCTACCCTGGTTGCGTCGTTCCCGGGTTCCACGCCTTTATCCGGACTGTGGTATCCCATCGGTATTGCGGCATTGTCATTCGTAATTGGCGCTGTATACATCAACAACAAGGGAGATGAAAACGTGATGGACTAATGCCGTTACGTAGTTTACCTTTTTTACCTCTTAAATTTCGCTAAGATGAACGCATTAAAAAAAATATTGGGCATTGTCTGGGTTGTCCTGGGGCCTGTGATTATTCTATTTCTAATTGCCCAGGCCATGGATAAAATATCGCTGGCCACAACCAGTATTGACCGCATGAATACCTCCTTGCAGTGGGGTATCATTATCTTAATATTCATCCCGATTTGTGCCGGATTGATGATTTTCGGGTTATATAGTTTCAAAGGAGAATATGACCAGTTACCTGGTAGCTCCGACGATTTGTAATTAGTATTTGATCAAGATGTTGTACTTTGAGATTAGTTTCTATTTTTGAAGTATAAACATCATCAAATCGAAAACCATGAAAGACGAGGTTTTTATTATATCTGCCGCCAGAACTCCAATAGGAAGTTTGGGCGGCAGTGTTGCATCGGTACAAGCCACAACTTTGGGAGGAATTGCTATACAGGGAGCTCTTGAAAAGTCTGGATTGGCAATCGACTCGGTCGATGAAGTGTTTATGGGAAACGTCATTTCGGCGAACCTTGGACAAGCTCCCGCCCGCCAGGCGGCTATATATGGGGGTTTAAAGCCATCTGTGATTTGTACAACGGTTAATAAGGTATGCGCGTCAGGCATGAAAGCCCTGATGTTCGGTGCTCAGGCGATACAGTTGAGAGATGCCGAGGTGGTTGTGGCAGGTGGTATGGAAAATATGTCACAAATTCCATTTTATCTGCCGAAGGCCCGGTTTGGATATGGCTATGGAAATGGTGAAATACTGGATGGGCTGGTAAAGGACGGACTTACAGATGTTTACGATCAGGTGGCGATGGGCGTTTGTGGAGATAGAACCGCTCAAAAATATGCGATTACCCGCGAGCAACAGGATGCATTTGCGATTCAGTCGTATCAACGTAGTGGTTTGGCAACCGCGAACGGATTCTTTAAGAATGAAATTGTTCCGGTAACGCTTCCCAATGGAAAAGGGGGAGGTCCTGTGATTATCGCGGAGGATGAAGAATACAAGCGGGTGAAATTTGAAAAAATACCAACCCTTAAACCTATTTTTTCCAAAGATGGCTCGGTAACGGCAGCTAACGCATCCACAATTAATGATGGCGCAGCGGCTTTGGTTTTGGCTGGTGAGGCAACTGTTCTACATCAAAATTTAAAACCTGTTGCACGTATTGTGGCCTATGCAGATGCGGAACAGGAACCAGCCTGGTTTACCACAACACCGATTCTGGCGACAAGAAAGGTATTGAAAAAAGCAGGATTGACGATATCTGATATTGATTATTTTGAAGTGAATGAGGCTTTTGCCGTGGTAGCGTTGGCCTATATGCAGGAATTGGGCTTAAATCCTGATCAGGTAAATGTGTTTGGGGGAGCCGTATCTCTGGGGCATCCACTGGGAGCTTCCGGAGCCCGGATAATTACCACACTCTTATCAGTACTTCAACAAAAAGATGCACGCTATGGCCTCGCATCCATTTGCAATGGGGGTGGCGGAGCGTCGGCTGTTATTGTTGAACGTTTATAAAATTAACGGATAAGTACCTTCAAACGGTTGTAGAAACCGGTGCTTTTGAAAGTAAATGTTTTATGCAGGATATAGTTACTGATAAAGCTAAAACCCATTCCGACGGTATAACAGACCATTTCATTTACATTCACCGACTTTTCTGAACCCGGTAGCACAAACTGATATGTTTGGAAGTAGTTATTGGAAATGTAGTAGGCTGCATTTGAAAACAAGTACGTAACGAATCCAGAAAAAACAGCCACCATTAAAAATTTAACCATTTCGCGTCTGGTCTGGTTGGTTTTCCGGGCATCAAAAGCAAAAAGTTTTGTCAGGGCAAATCCTACAATAAAAGATGCTGCATAAGCTGGCATGATCGACTCCTGAAATGTCAATCCGAACCAATCCTGAAATAGACTGCTACAAAGCAACTGAACCGCAGCGCCGGTACCCGCAACCAGGAAGTAGGCAATTAAGTCTTTTGAATTAAAAATTTCACTCTTTTTACCTTCCGACACCGTAATGAAAATTAGTATGTGACTATCAAATGAGCCACAATATTAAAGATAAAATGATAGGGAAGCAATCTGCTAACCTCATTTTAGACAAATGACAACGGTTTGGTACAATGTTGGTAGTGATTGTATGTGACGAATGAGCAAAGTAGAAGTCTTATTTGAATAGAAGAAATTTGAAGATTCTTTTTTTGTATATGACAGCCTGAGTGCTTTATTTTAGTGCAACATGAGCAGGCCAACGTTACCTGCTTCCTTAAATGAACAGTTATGAAAAAATACTTTTTTGCCACATTATTACTACTCAGTGTATTCTCTGCAAGTGCCCAAACTCAGAAATGGGCAATTGGTTTTAAACTCGGTGAGCCCACCGGGGTAAGTCTTCGCAAGTACGGTGATCGCAATGGACTTGATATCAGTGTGGGTACCTATACCGGATTTTTGAAAAATAAAAAGACCTATAAAACGGGTAGTGACGATCTCGGAGCCATCGGTATTGCATTTAACGGTACTTATTTATGGTATGTACCTATGATGAACGATCGGATGATGGCCTATGGTGGTGTGGGGGTTCAGTTGAATTCGCGCCGATACTATCCGGATAGAAATGTGAAATCAGTTCATACTACCAATATTTCGACAGGTCCGTCGGCTACGGCTGGTCTGGAGTTTTTCTTTGCCTCTAAGCCCACTTCATTTTTTGTGGAGGGTGGAGGATACGTGGAACTTCTTCCTAAAATATTCTATTTCAATCCCAACCTAAGTATAGGTTTAAGACACAATTTTTAACACCGTACAGTCATGAAAAGAATTTTTACCCTTTCGTTTGTAGTGACCTGTGCTCTTTTTGCTGTTGGATGTGCCGGGGTAAAAAATATGTCGGGAACGCTATCTAAGACGGATGGACGCAGTTATTCATCAGATAAAAAGCATGGTGATTATCTCAATACGTCTGTGTCAGTCGATAGTGCTAGAGTTTCACAAGCCCCTATACGCGTTCCAGAAAGAGAAAATGCTTCTACGGAAGTATATAGAAGAGATTATAGTCGCTTAACCGATACCCAAAACGAACCTCAACCTGCCGGTGTAACAAACACAGGCGGTGCTGATTTCAACCAAAAATTGGTTAATCAGTATATCGAGATGGATAAATTGGGGGAGCTTGTTTTGTATGAGTTAGATGTAGTTGAGAAGAGGTATAACCGGTTGTTGGAGCAGTATAAGACCGCCAATAACAACGATCGAATGGCTATATCGAAGGAGCTAGATCGGTTGAGTGCAGATCAATTACAACTGTACAAATCCTATACGACGATCTATAAATATGGAAAATCGGATTGGTCAAAAGTGAAAGGAGACGTGGAGACAACTTTAATGGATTTGAGAGGGATTGACCGGAAGTAATCGGTTGGATAGGGATATAAAAAATGCTCCTTGTGAATTTTTCGCAGGGAGCATTTTTTATGGTTTCTCAGTTATGAAAAATAGGATGAATCATCTACAATAGTTATGGACTTACACAATACAGCGACATACCGACGAAATGGTCGTTACTGAAATCTTTAAATTGTAAATATTTTAGAAAAAAAAGTAAAAATATTTATGATTCATAAATCATAAATTCAACCAATTAGAAGTATTTGGTGTCCAAGAATAAACCTAATCAAAATCTTATGAAACCCTATCTGTCAAGAGTGTTTATTTACTTGGTTGCTGTTTTGTGTGCGACAACTAGTTGCTCTTCCGAAGATCCGATTGAAGAAGTGCATAAAAATGCCGTATGTGGCGTGAATGATCCAATAAAAGATTTAAAATGGCTAGATGAAGCGGTTAAAACTTTTACAGGTGGTCCAGAGGTCAATGGGGTTGTTTTATATACTTACAACGATCAGAATATTATTGAGGTGCAAAATTCCTTGTTTAGCTCCACAAACATGCACCAGCATTTTTGTAGCGGAGAGAAATTGAATCTTGAAGATCCGAAAGCTTTGGAAGACTATCGACAAAAACGGGTGGAGGTTAAGATTCTCTATGGAACCAATATATGGCAATAAGCATTGAACGTCTGTTGAGAGTTCGGGGTTCTCAATTCCCCGGCTCCAACGATCCTTCCTACCAACCGGCTCCAAGTGTACTGGTTTTGATTCGGCATAAATAACTGTTTACGGTTAAGTATAAATAGCTGCCATCGTCACCCCATGCGCAATTGGAGGTTAGATCTCCCATTTCAATTCTACCCAGTAATTTCCCTGTGGGGGAGAATACCAGTACTCCACCGGGCCCAGATGACCAGATATTACCATCTTTATCTACTTTCAGTCCGTCGGGCAATCCTTTTTGGCCTGCTTTAACCATGGATGTTCCGTCGTAGAATAACTTACCCTGTCCTATGCGACCGTCAGACAATATAGGATAGGACATCCAAATGGCCTTTTCCGGATCGGATTGTGCTACGTAAAGCGTTTTGCCATCTGGTGAAAATGCAAGTCCGTTGGGGCGGGTAAGATCCGGAATTTCCAAGGTGGTTTTTCCTGTATTATCGACCCTATACACCCCAAATTCTTTTACTTCACGTGTGTTATCATCCTGCTTATTAGGAAGTCCATACGGAGGATCAGTAAAGTAATATTGTTCATTGGTGGCGTGCTGCACCACATCATTAGGGCTGTTAAAACGCTTGCCCCCTATGTTGTCGCTTAGGGTTATTTTTCCACCTGTTTTAAATGGCATGGCAGAGATGCGGCGGTCACCATGTTCACTGCTAATCAGGCGGCCTTGCCGATCGATGGTTAACCCATTGCTACCTCTTTCTCCACTATATGTTCCAAGACCTGTGTAGCCCGATGGATTTAGAAAAACCGACAGCCCGCTTTTCTCGTCCCAACGATAAATCTTATTTTCAGGAACATCTGAAAAGAGTAAGAATTTGCCGTCCTTAACCCATACAGGACCTTCGGTCCAGGAGAATCCGGAGGCTAATACCTCTATACGGGATGACTTGGGCAATAGTTTTTCAAAAGCCGGATCCTCATATACTACTTTTCCCATTGTAGGAAATGATCGCTGCGCGAGAGATTGGGTGGCAAAGCCTGTGAAAAGGCATGCCAGTGCGAGGTATATATTTTTTCGGATCATGTGATTAGCTACGGTGAACTACCTGTAAAAGGTTCATATGGGTATATCTTACTGCAAGAATGAGTTGGTTAAATTAATGGGATAGAATGATTGATGAAAACGCGGTTAATTGGAGTTCGCCCTGGTACTGTAAAACGGGGTACATGGTGGTATATAGCGTTTGAGTGAATGCTTTTTGTGCTTCCGGAAGTACAACGCTTTTAGATTTTGCGCTTAAATTGTGAATTACCAATATATCGCCAGCAGCATGGGGACGAAGATAAATGAGAATCTCGTCGTCTCCCAAAGGAATGGTACCCAGGTTAGGATGGAGGATCTGCGAAAGAGCAGGAAATTTCTTGCGTAAAGAAATAAGAGTTTTATAGTGGCTATATACCGAAGCAGGATGGTTTTTTTGCCGGGATAGTGCCACCACATTTTGGGTAGTCGAAAACTCGGATTGTATCCAACGGTTACTGTGTTGGTCGTCGGGTGTTTCAGTCCATAAAAACGGTTCCCTAATGTATGGATCAGGTTTGGTTCCGAGCATACCAATCTCTTCTCCGTAGTATAAATAGGGCTGTCCGGGGAGTGTTAACAAAATGGAAGCAGCCAGTTTTATCTTGTCAATATTGTTGCCCACCACACTTCCTATACGATCCTGATCATGATTGGTAAGCATAATGGCATCGATGAAATCGGGATTGTATTGCGCGAAGAGTGCAAAAATATCAATAAGTCTCTGTACCAGATTTTCGTCTCTTTCTTGTATGAGAATTCGCTGAAGGGCAAAGCTAAGATCAAAATGAAAAGTGGCATTTAGGTTTTTGAAGTAAGGTGCGACTTCTTTGGAAGTAGCCCAAATTTCGCCAACAGTATACGCATCCGGTTTTATATTCCGAACGAAATAATCGAAGTGCCACCAGAAATGCTGGTTGTTGTATTCGACCCAGTTGGGATATATATGGCGTGCGGCATCGAGCCTAAACCCATCCACGCCTATATCAATGAGCCAGAAGTAAACAATCTTGGATAATTCGAAACGTAATTCTTCGGAGTCGTAATTGAGGTCTGGCATACCACTCCAAAACAATCCATAGAATTGTTCCTCATCACCCGGATTATCATGCCAAGGATATACCTCGTCAGAATCTCCCGAAGTTTCTCGTTTCCCAATGCCCATTTCCTCAATCTTTTCAGGAGTCATCCACCAAAAAAAATTTCGGTATGGATTGTCGGGACCTTTACGTGCTTCAACGAACCATGGGTGTAACGTGCTCACATGGTTGACGATCAGATCGAGGTAAACCGCAATGCCACGATCATGAGCTTCCCGCAGTAAATTTTTAAAGTCGTCGAGGGTTCCGTATTCCGGATCCACTTCAAAAAAATCGACTACATCGTATTTATGATAACTGGGTGAGGGGTGAATAGGGGTAAGCCAAATGGCTTCAATGCCCAAGTCCTGTAAATAGTTTAATCTGGAAGTGATGCCATTGATATCACCAATTCCATCCCCATTGGAATCGCAAAACGATCGTACAAAGATTTCGTAACAAACCTTGGGTATTCTTTCTGGATGCTCAGTTATCATGAAAATTCGATGTATCGTTACATGTTAATCGTCGCTATGGTCCGTCATATACGGTTTCAGTAATTCGTACACTTTATGAACGGGAAGCCCCATGATGGTATAGAAAGAACCTTCTATACGTTCTATACCCACCATACCAATCCACTCCTGAATACCATAAGCTCCTGCTTTATCAAACGGCTTATAGTGTTCAATGTAATGATAAATTTCCCAATCTTTCAAGATCCTGAACGTAACCGTTGCCACATCGCTTAGACTTGTGATTTTACCTTCCGCCAACAAACTTACTGCGGTAATTACTTCGTGGCGTCGTCCCGATAGTTTTTTGATCATGTCAAATGCTTCCTGTTGGTCAGCAGGTTTTCCCAATATCGAATGATCGACTACGACCACCGTATCGGCGGTCAATATCAATTTGTTATTAAAATCTGTGCCAGTGAATTGCTCTGCCTTCACGGAGGCTATATAGGCAGCTACTTCATGACTTGGTAAGGTGGCCGGAAAACTTTCGTCTGTTGGAATTACCTGTACGTCAAAATGGAAGCCCGCGTCGTGAAGTAGTTGTTTTCTTCTGGGAGAATTGGAAGCTAAAATAAGGGGCTTGGACAGTGGGAATGTTATCGGCATTGAACAATCGATTGAAAAACTCCTAGAAATGAAAAAAATAATTTGCTGATATACAGACAACTATGAATTAAATGAGCCCTTTTTGAAAATATTTTTTCACGGCGGGAACAATTTTCAATTTAAATCATGTTTCTACATTAAATGTATATACATCAGTATCGCATCTTTAAATGAAGGAAACTATGTCTCTCGAAACAGATATAAAGCAGAAAAAATTTCGGAACTCATATCAAAAGCTGTCAATAAATCTGAAGTATACGAGCAATTGGCTGGGATATAGGGAGATGGATCTGTTTAAGGAGCATGATTTAACCTCTCAGCAGTACAATGTGCTCAGAATTTTAAGAGGTCAGTCGTGTAGTGGGGTGAAGGTTAGCGATATCGCCGAACGGATGTTAGACAAAAATTCCAATGCTTCGCGACTGATTGACAAACTTTTGGCGAAGAATCTGGCTAAAAGAACATCGTGTCCGAATGATCGGCGTGCGGTGGATGTGGTGATCACCGATGAAGGACTTGCATTGCTGGAAGCGATGGAGCCGGCATTGTTAGAAATTGAAACGAGCCTGAGTGAGGCACTCACAGAGCAAGAGGCGGATCAATTGTGCACGTTGCTCGATAAACTTAGAAAATCAGAATAAAAACCAATAAAATACAATCAATCTTTTAATTACAAACAACAATGAAATCAGTAAAAACTTTTGTAGCATCTTTGGCAGTAGCTCTTTTTGTTTCATCAAACGTATCAGCAGCTGACGGCGCTAAGGGAAAAGCGACAAATTTGAAAGTGAACACGGCGAAAAGTGAAATGACCTGGCTTGGTAAAAAAGTTGCAGGTGAGCATACCGGTAAAATTAGCCTGAAAGAAGGAACATTGATTTTGGACGGAACAAAATTGACTGGTGGTAAATTTGTAGCTGATTTGAATAGCATGACTTGCACTGACATTGCTGATAAAGAATACAATGGCAAACTGATCGGTCACCTTAAATCCGACGATTTCTTTGGGGTTGAAAAGCATCCAACAGCAACATTTGTGGTTACAAAGGTTGCCTCAAAAGGAGCGGGTGTATATGACGTAACAGGTAACCTTACTATCAAAGGAATTACAAAACCTGCAACATTCCCTGCAACTGTAAAAGCAACTGCAACTGGAGCTGAGGCAACTGGTAAATTGGTTGTTGACCGTTCTAAATATGACATCAAATACAACTCTAAGTCATTCTTTGATAACCTTGGAGATAAAATGATCAATGATGATTTCACAATTGACGTGAAATTGGTTGCTTCAAAATAATTGAAGATTACATTTCATCAGCAGTAATGCTAAAAGGCCTGTCGGACGAATGTTCTGACAGGCCTTTATTATAAAGAATCAGTTTTCACGACTCCGCGCCACATCATAGGCTGGAAAATCGTCCATATAATGTATTTGACCGTTAACGGCCTGAAAGCAATAATGATTTATACCGTTGGTTGTTGCCAGATAAGTGGGTCGTAATGTGAAATTATAGCGACTGATTTGCGCAAGAGTAGCTTCGCCAATGGCTATAAATGGCGCCTTACATTCAACGAGTAGGAATGGGGTTCCATCAGGTGCCAAAATCATGATATCGGTTCGTTTGGCAAGGGTATTGTATTTTAATCCCGTTTCTACGGCAAATAAGGACTTGGGATAACCGTATTGATTGATTAACAGGTGAATGAAGTGCTGCCGTACCCATTCCTCCGGCGTGAGGGAAACGAATTTTCTTCGGATAATATCAAAAATATGTGGTTTCCCATTAACCTGCTTAACTTTGTATTCAAATGCGGGAAGATTCAATGATTCCATATGCGAAGATACTACATGGAAGTTTAAAGACGGAGGGGTAACTGGCCGTCTTTTATTATATTCCCGCAACAACAAACTATACTCTAAACTTGTACACATGACTACTAAGGAACAAATCGTAGAAAACTGGTTACCGCGCTACACAGGAACCGCCATTGAAGACTTTGGGAGCTATATACTGCTGACCAATTTTGGTAATTACGTAACCATGTTTGCGGAAAAGTTTGGTGTAGAGGTGAAAGGGCATGGACGAGCCATGCAAACGGCCACAGCCAATGACATCACCATTATTAATTTTGGGATGGGAAGCCCTATGGCAGCCACCATTATGGATTTACTGTCGGCCATTAATCCCAAGGCGGTTTTGTTCTTAGGGAAATGTGGCGGATTGAAGAAAACGCAGATAGGAGATTTGATTTTACCAATTGCAGCCATTCGTGGGGAGGGTACCAGTGATGATTATATGCCATCAGAAATTCCTGCATTGCCTTCTTTCCGATTGCAAAGCACGGTTTCAGCTAGTATTGTAAAGTATAAAATGGATTACTGGACCGGTACCGTATATACAACGAACCGCCGGATTTGGGAGCATGACGATGCCTTTAAAGACTACCTGAGGGACATACGAGCCATGGCCATTGATATGGAAACGGCAACTATTTTTATTGTAGGGTTTGCCAATGCTATACCACACGGAGCTTTATTGCTCGTGTCGGACAATCCGTTGGTGCCAGAGGGCGTGAAAACAGAAGAAAGTGATAAAAAGGTGACCAGTAATTTTGTGCACAAACACCTGGATATCGGTATAGAAGCTTTAACGGAGCTTGCCAAATCGGGCGAGTCGGTCAAACATTTGCGCTTTGAGAGCTAATTAACAGTATACAATTGAGTGATATAGAAATGGAAAATAAAACGCTATATGAGCGTATAGGCGGTGACGAAACTTTAAGATTACTCACAGATCGGTTTTATGATCTGGTTTTTGAACATGAATTGATTTCACGGCTATTTAAGAGTGATAAGGAGGAGATTAAGGAGAAACAGCGCTTGTTTTTAACGCAGTTTTTAGGTGGACCACAGCTGTATTCGGATATACATGGACACCCGATGATGCGCGCCAGGCATATGCCACATACCATTACGGAGGACGATGCCGTGGCGTGGCTGCAGTGTATGTCGGGTGCAATTGGATCGTTACCTTTGGACAAAGAATTGAAAGACGAATTATTTGATCGTTTCCCTCGCACTGCATTTTTTATGGT